>CAYNGE010000202.1:0-2526 GCA_964396865.1 uncultured Planctomycetales bacterium | reverse complement strand
CTGCCGAACAGCTGATCTTTGAAATTGCCGATGCCAAGCAAAAGCAGCAGGCGGTCCATATCAAGGACATCATTAAAGGGACCATTGAGAACATCGACCTGTTATATCAGCACAAGAAATCGATCACCGGAGTGCCTACGGGATTTATTGATTTCGACAGCAAGACTTCGGGGCTTCAAAAATCAGATTTGATCATCATTGCCGGACGGCCTTCGATGGGCAAAAGCGCTTTTGCCGTATCTATAGCCGAGCACGCCTGTCTGGAACATAATATTCCGGTGGCTGTTTTTTCGCTGGAGATGTCCAAGGAACAATTAGTCCAGCGTATGTTATGTTCCCAGGCTCAGGTGGATGCCCATAAAGTCCGTACCGGATTTCTTTCGCCGTCCGATTGGCCTTTACTGACGAAAGCGGCCGGGCGCCTGTCGAATGCGCCTATGTTCATTGATGATACTCCGGCGATCTCCATGTTGGAGTTAAGAGCCAAAGCCCGGCGCTTAAAGAGCGCTCATGGCATCGGCCTCATGATCGTTGATTATTTGCAGTTGATGCAGGGGCATGTCAAAACCGAAAACCGCCAGCAGGAAATTTCGGAAATTTCCCGTTCACTCAAAGCTTTGGCGCGTGAGCTTGCCATTCCCTTGATCGCCATCAGCCAGCTTTCGCGCGCGGTAGAAAGCCGCCAGGACCATAGGCCTCAGCTTTCCGACTTGCGTGAATCCGGGGCCATTGAACAGGATGCGGACGTGGTGGTGCTTTTGATGCGCGAAGAATATTATAGCCCGACTGATGAAAACCGCGGCATTGCCGAGGTCCATATCGCCAAACAGCGTAACGGCCCCACGGGTTTGCTAAAATTGAAATTTTTTAAAGAATTTGTCAAATTTACCAACTTGGATACGGCCCATCACGAATAAATAGTAACGATGTCCGTTGACAGTCCAACCGGCAGAACCTATAATTGACCCATGTTAAGAAATAAATCTTTATCTATTATTTTTATTATATTTTGTAGCTGCTTATTACAAATAAAGACCACTTTTGCCCAAGCGGTTGTAGATAATTCTGCTGTTAACGCGGCGCTTGATGCCCAGGAAAATTCTGCTTCAAATGAAACAGCCGGTGCGCCCAGCGCCAATCAGGAACAGCCGGCGGTTGGAAATCAAGCCGTTAACATGAAAATCGAGGAGTCGCAAAACACCCCCTTGGCCCAGCCTATGCCTGAATCGGTCCCTGCTCCCAAGGTCGTCAAAGCCATTGACATTCAGGGCAACAAATCCATAGGGATAGCCCAAATTTTATCCAAGATCAAGACCCGTGTGGGAGAAGACTATCAGGATACAGTGGTGAGCGATGATCTAAAGCGTTTGTACAATACCGGGCATTTTTCCGATGTTGAGATCGATCATGAAGATCTGGACGGCGGTTACAAAGTGATCGTAAAGTTAAAGGAAAAGCCGATCGTAGATCAGATCACATTTTCTAAGATCCGCTATTATAACAGCCGGGTCCTGCTAAGCAAAATGAAGACGAAGAAGGACAAATTCCTGGATAATAAGACGCTTAAAGAAGATATTAATACGATCGAGGATTTGTATAAGAAGAAGGGCTTGACCCAGGTGAAGGTGGATGTGGAAACTTTTGTCGATGAGGCCACTAATAAAGCCACTTTGCATTTTATCATCCGCGAAGGATATAAGATCAAGGTCAAGCGTATTTATATTTATGGCAATACCGCTTTTCCGGACAAACGTATCATCAAAGTCATGAAATCCCGCTGGGCTTGGTTGTTTGGATCAGGCGTTCTTAAAGAAGATGTTTTGCAGGAAGACATGACGGCCATTCAGGCGTTTTATGAACAAAACGGGTATCTCAATGCTAAGGCCGCCTACCAGATAGAACCCTTGGCCCGCGGGTTAGTCAAAGTGAATGTCACTATACAAGAGGGCAAACGCTATTATGTGGGCGATGTCAGTTTCAGCGGTAACGTTATTCTTTCAGACCAGGATATTAAAAGCCATCTTAAGAATTTGATAGAGGGTAAAGTTTTTAGCCATGAGAAAATGGAAGAGGATGCCTCCAATATCCGCGAGGCTTATTTTGACCGCGGCTATATTTCCGCCAATGTTGAGGAGGCAACTTCTTTTAATACCGAAACTGGTAAGGTGGATGTTAAGGTCACTATTAAGGAAGGAAAGTTGGTTTATATAAATATGATCAAGATCCAGGGTAATGCCCATACGCGTGACATTGTCATCAGGCGCGAATTACGCATGTATCCGGGCGATCGATTCGACGGGGCGAAATTACGGTTATCCAAGCAGCGCTTGAAAGATCTGGGTTATTTTGAAGATGTCGGTTATGACATTGAAGACACCAATCAGGAAGACCTGAAAAATCTTATTGTGCAGGTTAAAGAAGCCAAGACCGGCACCTTCTCCTTCGGCGGCGGGTACAGCACGGTGGACCGGTTAGTCGGGTTTGTGGAAGTTGAGCAGAAGAATTTTGACATTGCCAACTGGCCTT
>CAYNGE010000201.1:0-2534 GCA_964396865.1 uncultured Planctomycetales bacterium | reverse complement strand
GACCAAAAGTCCAATAAGCCTACCCGTTTTTCAGTAAAGGTTTTAAAAGACGGCTCTAAGGAGCGCATCGCACATAGTAGCGGTGAAACAATTTAACAGGGGATAAATACAAGTGGCTGCCCGTTTATTAGAAAAATACCGTAAAGAAGTCATTCCTGAGATGCAGAAAAAATTCAGCATCAAGAACCCCATGGCAGTACCGCATTTGTCTAAAATTGTCATCAACATGGGTGTTGGTGAGGCCGTCGGGGATGTTAAGCTTTTAGACCGCGCCGCAGAGAATTTGGCGACGATCACCGGCCAGAAGCCGGCGGTCCGCCGCTCCAAGAAGGCCATTTCTAATTTTAAGTTACGGGAGAACCTGCCCATCGGCTGCAAAGTGACTTTGCGCCGTGCGCGTATGTATGAATTCTTAGACCGCCTGGTCAATGTGTCCTTGCCGCGTATCCGGGACTTTAATGGTGCCCCCCGCAAGTCTTTTGACCGCGGCGGCAATTACACGCTGGGCATTTCCGACCAGGGCATTTTCCCTGAGATCGACGCGGGCGCTCGTGATCATCGCATCCAGGGCATGGACATTTCTTTTGTTTTCCAGGGCGGCAATAAAGAACAAAATTTTGAAGTATTGCGTCTTTTAGGGATGCCGTTTAGTAAACAGTAGGGGTTTGATTAATCAAACCCGTATTAAAATTTATAGGGACTTATGGCCAAAAAAGCATTGATCAACAAATCTTTGAAAGCTCCTAAATTTTCCGTACGTCAGCATAACCGTTGCGGGTTGTGCGGCCGTCCGCGCGGGTATATGCGACGTTTCGGCATATGCCGCATCTGTTTTAGGGAACTCTCGTGGAAAGGGGAGATCCCGGGAGTTAAGAAAGCAAGTTGGTAGTAGGGGCGCGATTAATCGGGCCCGTACGGATGATAATATTTTAGGAAGGAAAATTAAACATGTCTGTTTCTGATCCGATCGCTGACACATTAACTATTTTGCGCAATGCCATAGGCGCTCATAAAGAGAGCGCCGAATTCCCGGCCTCTAAACTGCTCGAGCGCATGATGGCTATTTTCAAGAATGACGGTTACGTCGAGGATTTCCGCTTATTGAAAGACAACAAGCAGGGCATTCTCAAGGTCTATTTAAAATATGAAAACAATAAACCGATGATCATGGGGATCAAACGCATTTCGCGCCCGGGTTTGCGCGTGTATACGCATAATAATCGTATTCCAAGGGTTTTAAACGGCCTGGGGACGGCGGTGATCTCCAGCTCCAAGGGGTTAATTTCTGATCGGGAAGCTCGTAAATTAAAAATCGGCGGGGAAGTGCTCTGCTATATTTGGTAAGAGGGTATTGTAATGTCAAGACTTGCAAAAACATCGGTTAATTTACCCAAGGACGTCAAAATTTCCTTTGATCAGATCAAAGTGAATGTGGAAGGGCCCAAGGGTCAATTGTCCATGGCCATCCCTTCGGATGTGGCCTTGGAACGAAAAGATGATAAATTGTTCGTCAATCGTACAAGCGAAACTAAGCAGGCCAAGTCCAATCACGGCACCATCAAGCGATTGATCGACAATATGTGCGCCGGTGTGAGTTTGGGGCATAAAAGGAATTTGGAGATCCAGGGTGTCGGCTTCCGGGCCGCAGTGCAGGGCAATAAACTGGTTTTAAACGTCGGATTTTCTCATCCGGTGGAGTATGAATTCCCCAAAGGCGTGAAAGTGACGTCGGCTAAGCCGACGGAGATTTCCGTGGAGGGTGTTGATAAATCATTGGTCGGGCTGGTCGCCGCTAAGATCCGCGGTTTTAAACCGCCGGAACCCTATAAGGGCAAAGGCATCCGTTATGCCGGTGAAATAGTCAAGCGTAAACAAGGCAAACAGGTGACGAAATAATATGTTAAACATTAAAGAACAACAAAGGATCCACCGTCATCAACGCATCCGTGAGACTTTAAGCGGCACACAAGAGCGTCCCAGGCTGTGCCTGCACAGATCTTTGAACAATCTGCAGGCGCAAATTGTCGATGATGCGGCGGGTAAAATATTGCTGGGCAAATCGACTTTAGCCAAGGATGTGAAAAAAAAGGCCAAATCCGGCGGCAATGTCTCTGCCGCAGGCATTTTAGGCCAAATTCTGGCCGCAGAAGCTGTTAAAAAAGGAATTAAAAAGGTCGCCTTCGACCGCGGCGGGTATTTATATCATGGACGCGTTAAGGCGTTTGCCGAAGCCGCACGGAAGGGCGGATTGGAGTTTTAGCCATTTATGAAAGAGATCAAAAAAATCGACGAAAAAGAATTAGCTGTTAAAACCCCGGCCCAAGCCGAGCAGATCCTTGCCCAAGAAGCCGAAAGCGCGGCACTGCCCGAAGAATCGGTTAGTCCGGCGCCTGAGGCCGGTCAGCCGGCGGCCGCCGGAGGGGCTCCTGCTCCTCATAAAGGAGGCCGCAGACGCGGTGGTGAGCGTAAAGCATTTACGAAGAAACCGTCTTTAACGGACAGCGGTTTGATAGAAAAAGTTGTTTCCATCAATC
>CAYNGE010000200.1:0-2572 GCA_964396865.1 uncultured Planctomycetales bacterium | reverse complement strand
ATATACCCGGGCCAAAAAGACATATGAAGAATGGCTCAAAAAAGGCATATTAAAACAGGATGACAAGCCTTGCATTTATTTTTATAAACAGGATTATAAATATCAAGGCCAAAAATATACCCGTACGGGTTTTTTGGGGCTGCTGAGGATCACCGAAGACGCGGGCGTGCGCGTTTTACCGCACGAGCACACGCATGCCGTGGCCAAAACCGACCGGCAGACCCTCTGGAGCGCTCTTAAGAGTAATTTAAGCCCGATTTTCGTCGGATATTCGGATAAAGCCGGCAAGATCGAACAGATATTCTTCAAAGATCTGGCCAACCAGAAGCCTTATCTGGAAGCAGTCGACCAGGATAAGGTCAGACACGCCATCTGGCGCCTTCAAGACGAGGAAAAGATCCAGGAGATCATCCGTGTCGTTGATAACCAAAATTTGTTTATCTGTGACGGGCATCATCGTTTCGAAGTGGCCAACCAGATCCGCCGGGAGGCCTTAAAGAATTCCCCAAAGGGCACGGTCAAGGAACCCTACAACTATGTGATGACCTATTTTACCAATATGGATTCCAAGGACCTGCAGATATTCCCCATTCACCGCATCGTCAAAAAATTTCCCATCAGCATCAATCTTCTGGAACAGTATTTCCGTATCGATAAAGTTAAAAATAGGATTGACTGGATGGTTTTATTGGCCCGCGCGGGCCAAAATGAACATGCTTTCGGTTTATATAATAAACAGGGGATGTTTTTACTGCGGTTAAAGAATAAAATGCTCATTGATAAGATGGTCAAGGAAGGATCCAAGGACTATCGCAGTTTGGACGCGGCCATTTTAAAGGCGTTTATTTTAGACCAAGTGGGGGTGTCTTTCGAGGATATCGTGTATTCTAAGGACCCCGACGAAGTGGTTAATGCTGTTGATATAGGCCTTGCCGAGGCGGGGTTTATCCTGAATCCCGTTTCCGTCAGGCAGCTGCGGGCGATCGCACTGGCCGACGAGCGCATGCCCCCTAAAACCACCTATTTCTATCCCAAAGTGTTATCGGGATTAACGATTTACAAGATGGATTAAAACAGCGTAAATATGTCACTATTCGGAAAATCCAACTACACCTTCATCAAAGTCAAGCGCAAGGAAATTCCCATCGGGGTATGGACCAAGTGCCCGGGGTGTGAATCGCCGGCTTATTCCAAAGAATTAAAGAACAATCTCAACGTCTGCCCTAAATGCGGTTTTCACCTGAGTTTAAATGCCCGCGAACGTATTGAGCATTTAATTGATGAGGGGACATTCAACGAGACTGACCCGGGCATGACTTCCAGCGACCCCTTGGAATTTCAAGGCCCCAAATCCTACAAGGAAAAACTTAAAGCAGATCAGGAGTCCACGGGCCTTCTGGATGCCGTGATCACCGGTTATGGTGAAATTGAGGGTAAAAAGGTCGTACTGGCGGTGACGGATTCGCGTTTTATCATGGGTTCTATGGGTTCGGTCGTGGGTGAAAAAATAACCCGTCTGGTGGAATATGCCACTAAACAGAAATTGCCGGCGATCATTGTTTCAGGTTCCGGCGGCGGGGCGCGCATGTACGAAGGGGCTATATCGCTTATGCAGATGGCCAAGACCTGTGCCGTCCTGGAGCGTCATCATGAGGCGGGATTATTGTACATTTCGGTATTGACGAATCCTACCATGGGCGGGATCATGGCTTCTTTCGCCGGAGTAGGGGATGTGACCATCGCTGAACCTAAGGCATTGATCGGTTTTGCGGGCCCCAGGGTCGTGGAGCAGACCATACGGCAGAAACTACCTGTGGGGTTTCAACGTTCGGAATTTTTATTGGCCAATGGCATGATCGATATGATCGTCGAACGCCAGGACCTTAAAGGAGTTTTGGAGCATACGATAGGCTATGCTCAAAACTGATTGCTATTTGAGGGGCTTTTTAATAGAATAAACGGCTTATGGCTAATATCAGGATCAAAAACCTTTGCAAAAGTTATAGAAGCGATTGCGATGCCGTTCATAACCTTAATTTAGAGATCGGCGATAAGGAGTTTTTGGTACTCGTCGGACCTTCCGGCTGCGGAAAGTCCACGACCTTGCGTATGATCGCAGGCCTCGAGGAAGTCACCTCCGGCGAGATCTGGATCAATGACCGTTTGGTCAATGATGTCCCCGCCAAAGACCGCAATATCGCCATGGTGTTTCAGAATTACGCTCTTTATCCCCACATGAGCGTGTTTGAGAATATGGCCTTCGGCCTGAAATTACACCGCTATCCAAAATCCGAAATTGAGAAACGCGTCAATGAAGCCGCCGAGATCTTGGGGATCAAAGAATGCCTGGAACGCCGGCCGCGTGAGCTTTCCGGAGGGGAACGCCAGCGCGTGGCCCTGGGCCGCGCCATCGTCCGAAAGCCCCTGGTGTTCCTTTTTGATGAACCTCTTTCCAACCTGGATGCCAAGATGCGGGTCGCGATGCGCACCGAGATCCATAAATTGCGCATGCGCCTGCAGACGACCTTTATTTATGTGACGCACGATCAGACCGAAGCTATGACCATGGGGG
>CAYNGE010000199.1:0-2593 GCA_964396865.1 uncultured Planctomycetales bacterium | reverse complement strand
GGATTCGTATGAACCTGTTATTAATACAGGGACCAACGGAATATCCAGCTCTTTGGCCAATATCCCGACCCCTTTTTTGAATCCTTTGATATTTCCGTCGATACTCCTTTGGCCCTCCGGGAAGATACAGACTATCTTGTCATTCCTAAGGACGTAAGAAGACGCCTGCATGGCTTCCACGAAGTGCATGCCTGGATCAATAGGAATGACCCTGATATATTTTATGATACTTTTAATGAAGGGCACTTCGAAATAGGCCCTAAAACCGACGAAAAAAAGGTCCTTCCGTAAACTCGCAGGCATAGAAGCCCCGACAATAAACGCATCCAGGTAACTGCCGTGGTTAACGCACAAGATGCACTTTCCCGCTCTCGGAATATTTTCTGTTCCGAAAACCTTAAGCCGCCAGACGACCCTAAACACAAGGCGTAAAATTTCAGCGAATAGCATCATCCCTAAAATTGTCATCCGGTTTGGCGCTAGATTGACCTTTTTTATTATATCTTGGGAAGGCTTTTCGTTTAAGATCTCATTCCATAAAGTTTGGCTCTTGACCTGCAAAATGGGCCCTCTTTGGACCCCTTGATCCGGGACCAATTTCTCTATCTCGGCAATAAACTCTTTAACAGTAAAGAACTTAGCCATGAATTCATTGGGCATGTGAATGTTAAGTGTCCCTTCTAGCGCCGCCATTAGTTCCACACGGCCCAACGAATCGATACCCAGATCCAATTCGATATGGTCGGTCGGATGTATCTGTCTTTCCAGCTTTCTGTATTTATTGATGGCATCGATGACCTGTTTGCCCACACCGGAAGAAAGCAGTCTAAGGTCCTCATCTGTAGCGGGGATCTCCTCCGTCACGTCTTTTAACTTTATACCCTTAAGTTCATCTCGATATTTTTTCTCAACTTCATACCTTTTGATCTTACCCAACCGCGTGCGCGGTATTTCTGCCTTTACAATAATATAACCCTTGATGCGTTTGTAGGGCGCAAGCCCCTCGGATAAATTTTCCAACTCCCACTTGATCACACTATTAAGATCAACCTCCCTGGCCTTTCGGCAATATTCAGCGTCGGGCACTACCACGGCGGTCAGCCTCTCTTCCTCCGATTGGCCGACACCAAGAACGCATATTTCTTTAATGTAAGGACTCTTGGCATAATGGGATTCGATCTCTTCGGGATAGATGTTTTTGCCGGAACTTAAAACAATGATCTCTTTCTTCCTTCCTGTAATATAAAGATAGCCGTCTTGATCTATACGGCCCAGGTCGCCGGAGTAAAGCCAGCCATCCTTTAAAACACTTGAGGTCTCCTCCGCCCTGTTGTAATAGCCCTTCATGACATTGGGGCCTTTGATTGCCACCCCACCCATACCCGCCGCGTCGGGATTGTCAATTTTCAATGCCACATCCGGAAGCGCTCTGCCGACAGAACCGAACTTTTGCCCCTTTAATAGGTTAAAGGTCACCACCGGCGATGTTTCGGTAAGTCCGTATCCTTCGAGTATCGTAAAACCGATCTTGACTAAAAATCTCGCCGCTTCTTCGTTTAACTTAGCGCCGCCACACCCAAAAAATCTTAAAGCCTGCCCGAATGGCCGGTGCATCTTCGATAGGACCCGCTTGCTTAAATTTATTCCGCTAAACCTTCTGATCTGCCACAATACCTCTATAAGCCCTAAAAGAGGGCCTTTAAGTAGAAACGGCATTCCCCTCATCTTCTCTGATATATTCGTATAAAACATAGAAAAAAGCTGCGGTACCCCCGCCAATACCGTTACCCCGGCCTCTCTCATTAAATTCAGCAATTCATCGCTCCTAAGGCTTGAAGTATATATGACCCGTGCACGGCAAAAAAGAGGCGTGATCAACGTGACCATAAAAGGGTAGGAATGATGCAGCGGTAATATCGATATGAAAGTATCCTTATCCGAGAAGAGTTTTACCTTGTCGATACTTTGAAAATTAGAGCAAATGTTTTTATGCGTGAGCATCACCCCTTTTGGCTTGGCGATGGTGCCGGATGTATAGATCAGCGAAGCGATATCTTCGGGGAAAACCTCAGGCCATACGACCCCTTCGGGCAAAGTAGATTTGACCTGTGCTAGACCTACAAGGTTCTCTTTTTTAATATCAAGGTCCAGTATGACGATCTTGTCCAACCCGGCTTTTATCTTATTAATATGCTTTGTCTGGAAAACGACGTTAGAGACAAATATGATCTTTGCGGCACAGTCATTGATGAGATTTTCTATTTCTTGTTCGGTCAACTGCGGATCTAAGGGAACACCGGTCAGGCCCGCGGCCATTATGCCTAAATAGATGATTGCCCATTCAGGCCGATTCTCTATACATATAGCCGCAAAGTCGCCTTTTTTAAAACCCTCTTTAATAAGAAATGCCCCTATCTTTAGGGAAAAATCCTCTGCCTGCCCATATGTCCATCTCTCCCAGACAGGGCCTCTTTTTATTTGAAGGCATGTCCTATCCGGAAATCGGGAAGAAATTTGAGCAAATACCTTGTGGATGACCAGATCTTCATTCTTCATAGCGCATCTTTGTACTGCCGTCTTGACATCTTTAATG
>CAYNGE010000198.1:0-2640 GCA_964396865.1 uncultured Planctomycetales bacterium | reverse complement strand
ACATGAGTGGCACATGCTGTGTGCGCCAGTTCCATGAAGAAAATTCTCACATCAATTTTACACTGTAAAAGTATTATAAGTTAGTTAATTTGTTTTGTATATTTAACCTATAAATCAATACTCACCAAAGATAAATAAAAGAAATATTTTAGGACCCCAAAATATGGGAATGTGAGTATTTTATAACAAAATCGGGCCTGTAAAGAATAAATTTATAAAATTATGGGCCTGCAAAAATTTGCTTTTTTAAGACAAATAAATTACAATGAAGGCCTTCAATATTAACGAGGTCCGCCATGAACATCACGATCAACGGAACGCCCCGGCACATTCCTTCGGCTGTCAATTTGTCCGACTTAGTCGCTACATTCTGCAAACAATCCAAAAATGTAATTACGGAACTAAACGGCGCCATAGTCCCCAGCCATCAGTGGCTCCAAACACCCATCAAAGACGGCGATGCCCTGGAGTTGGTCGCCTTCGTGGGCGGTGGTTAAGATGACGGACACGCCCCTGGTCATTGCCGGCAAAACATTTAAAAGCCGTTTTCTGCTGGGCACCGGCAAATTCAAAAATAAAAAAGATGTGACTGACAGCATCACCGCCGGCGCTTGTGAGATCGTGACCGTTGCCCTGCGGCGCATTGACCTGGAACGCAATGAAAAAAATATCCTCGAATATATTCCGCCCCATGTAACGCTTTTGACGAATACCTCCGGCGCCCGTAACGCCCAGGAGGCGGTACGCATTGCCCGTTTGGCCAAAGCTTCGGGCTGCGGGAATTGGATCAAGATCGAAGTGATCAATGACAGCAAATATTTACTGCCGGATAATTACGAGACCGTCAAAGCCACCGAAATTTTGAGTGCCGAAGGTTTTGTCGTTTTGCCTTATAT
This sequence comes from uncultured Planctomycetales bacterium, assembly GCA_964396865.1. Classification (GTDB taxonomy): domain Bacteria; phylum Omnitrophota; class Gorgyraeia; order Zapsychrales; family Fredricksoniimonadaceae; genus JABDGZ01. The sequence goes on along the minus strand of CAYNGE010000198.1, from coordinate 1,744 downwards.
TTCGCCCGATCTATACACCGCGCGCGCGCTTGTGGCGGCAGGGGCAGCCACCGTCATGCCACTGGGCTCTTTTATCGGCAGCCATCAGGGGCTAAAAACCAAAGAACTCATCCGGGTCTTGATCGATGAGATCGAGGTCCCTGTCATTGTAGATGCCGGTATCGGCGCCCCCTCACAGGCGGCAGAGGCCATGGAAATGGGAGCGGATGCTGTTTTGGCTAACACCGCGATCGCTGTCGCCCAAAACCCCCCTGCGCTGGCCCGTGCTTTCGCTTTAGCTGTTGAGGCCGGGCGCTTGGCCTATCTTAGCGGTTTGCCTCTTGCCCGCCCGGACGCAGACGCCTCCTCGCCATTAACCGGATTTTTATATGAGCCGTCATGATCACACTCGATAAGATCAAGAATATTATCAACGACACCCGGCCCGGGTCCGTCGAAGAATTGGCCCAAGAAGCGGCCCAATTAACGCGCCAACAATTTGGAAGGACTATCAGTCTCTACAGCCCTTTGTATTTATCCAATTACTGTTCCAGTTACTGCACCTATTGCGGTTTTAACAGTCATAAAAAAATACAGCGCGGCCAGCTTGAGCCCTTCCAATACCGCAAAGAAATGGAATTCATCCACACAACGGGCATACGCAATATCCTGATGCTGACCGGAGAATCCTACAGGCATACGCCGGTAGCCTATTTAAAAGAAGCCGCCCAAATAGCATCGGAATATTTTCAAAGCATATCCCTGGAAGTGCATCCCATGAAAACCCCGGAATACAAAGAATTATTTGCCGCCGGGGTGGATGGAATTGCCGTATATCAGGAAACTTATGACCGCGCCCGTTATGCCCAGGTGCATTTAGCCGGCTATAAGAAAGATTTTGAATACCGTTATGATACCCCCCGTCGGGCCGCGCAAGCAGGCATGCGTCAAATTTCCTTAGGCATTCTTTTGGGATTAAGCGATGCCGCGGCCGATGTGTACGCGCTTTACGGACACTTACAAGAAATGGAAAAAGCTTTTCCGGGTGTGGAATACAGCGTGTCTTTCCCCAGATTACGCACCGTCAAAACAGAAGCGTTGGCAGCCTGTGATGTCGACGATGTGCAATTTGTAAAGATCATTGCTTTAACGCGCCTGCTGTTTCCGCGGGTAGGTATTAATCTCTCCACCCGCGAAGCGCCCCCATTACGCGATCATCTCCTGGAGATCGGTGTTACCCGCATGTCTGCCGGCTCCAACACCTCCGTGGGCGGCTATACCATCCTGGAAGAACAATGGCAAGATCCGCAATTTGATATCAAAGATGAACGCTCTGTTGATGAGATCGTCCAATTACTGAAAGCCAAAAACTTTGATCCTGTGTTTACCGACTGGCGGCATATCGAAAATAGCTTATGAATTAGATTCCCGCTTTCCCGGGAATGACAATAATATGAATATTTTTGAACAAGGACTTTTGCAGTTTCTAAAACCAGAACAATTGGCCGCGATCCAATCCAAAAAAGTTGGCATCGGCGGCGCCGGGGGCCTGGGATCTAATTGCGCCATGATCCTGGTACGTTCGGGTTTTAAAAATCTGGAGATCATTGATCATGACACGATCGATGCCTCCAATCTTAACCGCCAGCAGTATTACACCGCCGAGATAGGACGGCCCAAGGTTGATGTGCTTAAAAAACGGCTGCTGGATATCAATCCCGATGCTGATATCATCACCCACCAAACCCGGTGGCATGAAGGCAAC
>CAYNGE010000197.1:0-2664 GCA_964396865.1 uncultured Planctomycetales bacterium | reverse complement strand
AAGTACACCGAGGACCCGTCCGGGCTCACAGCCCGTCTCTCTTAAGGAAGAAACCAGGCGGGTTGCGGGCGTGCTTAAGGCTTTAATGCCCCAAGTTAAGGTCCCTGTTTCCATTGATACGACCAAGATAGAAGTGGCCCGTCAGGCTTTAGATAGCGGCGTCTCCATAGTCAATAATATTATGGGCATGCAAGCCAACCGTGCTTTTTTGAAAATGGTACGCGATTATAAGGCCGCCATCGTGATCATGCATATGCGGGGCAACCCATCGAATATGCAAACCCGGGCCCATTATAAAGATTTAATAGGGGAAGTTATTAAAGAATTAAAGATAACCATTGAAAAATGTTTGGAGATTGGTATAAAGAAAGATAGGATCATTGTTGATCCGGGCATTGGTTTTGCCAAAACAGCGGAGCATAATTTTGCTTTGATCGATCGTTTAGATGAGCTTAATATTTTACATTGTCCGATTTTATTAGGGACTTCGCGTAAATCATTTATCAACCGGGTATTACAGAAAGATCCCCGTCATAGTCTGATGGGGACGGCCGTGACAGTAACGGCGGGTATTATGCGGGGGGCGCATATTGTCCGCGTCCATGATGTGAAAGCCATTAAAGAAACCTTGAGAGTCACCGATGCTATCCTTAACGCACAGGCCTGACATAGTTTCCATAGCCAAAGCAGTAGTTGAAATGGCCATCCTGTGGTTTGCGTTTTACAGGATCTTATTGTTCTTTGAAGGGACCCGCGCTTTTCAGGTTTTAAGAGGCATCGCCTATTTGATCATAGCGCTTTTGCTTTCCCAGATCTTCGGATTGGACGTCCTTAATTGGCTTTTAAGGAATTTCTTTTCGATCTGGATCATCGTCATCGTGGTCATTTTTCAGAATGAACTGCGCTCCGGTTTGGCCCGATTGGGCCAGCAGCATTTATTTGCCATTTCTTTAGGGGAGACGGAGATCAAGGCCCTTGTCGAAAAGATCTCAGATACGGTTTACCGTCTCTCCAGACGTAAACACGGATGTTTAATTGCCATCGAGCGTGAAATGAAGCTGGATCTGTATATTGAAAGCGGTATCGCGCTCGATAGCCAAGTCTCTTCCGAGCTTTTGCAATGTATTTTTATTTCCGGCAACCCCCTGCATGACGGCGGAGTGATCATCAGAGGAGATCGCATCGCGGCCAGCACATGTTTATTTCCTTTATCGGACAACCCCAGTATGGAAAAAACCGTCGGTACCCGTCATCGCGCGGCATTGGGTTTAAGCGAGCAGACGGACGCGCTGGTTGTCATGGTCTCGGAAGAAACAGGGGAGATCAGCATTGCTTTCGAGGGTCATTTTATCGCGGTGCATAATGAAGAAAATTTTATAAATCTGCTCAAACAAATTTTGGCACCGTCAAAAGGAAACAAGAATGAAGAATTGGCTTAGTTCTCATCTGGCGTTGAAATTCTTTTCGTTGGTCCTGGCCGTTATCACCTGGTTTTATGTCAAAGGAATACGGTAATGGTTAAATTAGGCGTTAATGTGGACCATGTAGCGACCCTGCGTCAGGCCCGGAAAGAATTTGATCCTGATCCCATATTGGCGGCCCGTGTATGCGAACAGGCGGGCTGTGACAGTATTGTCGCCCACCTGCGCGAAGACAGGAGGCACATTCAAGACAGAGACATCGTGCTTTTACGAAAGACTTTGAAGGTCCGATTTAATCTGGAAATGTCCATAGATCCCGGTATTGTCAAAGTTGCTCTGGCGGTCAAGCCGGACCAGGCAACCTTAGTGCCGGAACGCCGTCAGGAAATAACCACGGAGGGCGGATTGGATGTCGCGCGTCATTTAAAGAAAGTCGAAAAAGCAAGCCATGCGCTGCAAAAGAAGGGGATCGATGTCAGTCTTTTTATTGCTCCGGATAAAAAGCAGATCGACGCGGCCTATGCCATAGGGGTTAAAACGATCGAGCTGCACACAGGTCCATATGCCAGGGCTTTTGCCGGACGCTATGCCGTCAAAGAATTTGCTCAAATAAAACACATGACTTATTATGCCTGTGGGCTTGGGATGAAGGTCAACGCCGGTCACGGCCTTAATTACGACAATACTTATGCCATTGCCCATCTTAAAGGTATGGATGAATTAAATATAGGACATGCCATTATGAGCCGGGCGGTGTTTGTGGGGCTAAAACAGGCTGTTGGTGAAATGATCGCGATCATCAGGTGATCTAGAGGAACTTATGATCTTGGGCACCGGTATTGATATTATCGAAATCGAACGGATTCAGAAGGCAATAGAACGCTGGGGAGACGAGTTTTTAAATTATGTTTATACTCCCCAGGAGATCAAAAATGCCCGTGAATTTAAATTTCCCTATCGGCATTACGCAGGCCGTTTCGCGGCCAAGGAAGCCATCTTTAAGGCTATGGGAAACCCCCGTTTATCCTGGCAGGACATTACCATTATCAATGACAAAAGCGGCAAACCCGTCTGTCATTACAATAAAACAGATTTTAAGGACCGTCTTTTGATCTCTATTTCTCATAGTAGGGACTATGCCGTTGCCAGCGCTATTATCGAGGCGTAATCCTCGATCATCCAAAAGAGATTTTGGCCACCTGCTCATCATTGCCGGGTCTCCGACTATGCTCGGAGCGGCGGC
>CAYNGE010000196.1:0-2714 GCA_964396865.1 uncultured Planctomycetales bacterium | reverse complement strand
GTCATCACCGAAACCATAGACCGCGTGGCTCTCTCCCAACGGCCTTTTAAAGTATGGGCCGGCCAAGAGGAATACCAGGCCAAAACTTTAATAATTGCCACGGGTGCTACGGCCAAACGCATGCATTTGCCGGGCGAAGAGAGCCTGTGGCAGAAAGGTATTTCTGCTTGCGCGGTTTGCGACGGCGCGCTGCCGTTCTTTCGAAATAAAATTTTAGCGGTGGTAGGCGGCGGCGATTCGGCGGTGGAAGAGGCGGTGTATCTGACCAAATTTGCCTCCCAAGTGCTGATGATCGTGCGCCGTGATGTGCTGCGCGCCTCCAAGGTCATGCAGGAGCGCGCCCAGAATAATCCCAAAATTAAGATCGTGTTTAACACGCTTCCTCTGGAAGTTTTGGGAAAGACATCGGTTACGGGCCTTAAAGTCAATAATACCGCGACTAACACACAGACCGTTTTAGATATCGGCGGTCTTTTTTACGCTATCGGACATTTGCCTAATACTGCTTTTTTGGAAGGCCAGCTGGAATTAGACGAGGTGGGTTATATCAAAACCAAGCCCGGCACTACCAAAACAAGCGTCGATGGTGTATTTGCCGCAGGAGATGTGCAGGATAAAGTTTACCGTCAGGCCGTGACATCCGCCGGGACCGGTTGCATGGCCGCTCTGGATGCCGAACATTTCTTAAACAAATAGCTTTTTTCTTTTTTAATTTGAAATAACCCCGGCTTTCCGTTAATATAATTTTACTACAAAGTTTCTCGGACATTTATTTTTCCCCATGACAATCAATTTTAGAAATAAAACATTGCAGGAATATTTAGAAGAGCTTTCCAGCCGTAAGCCTGTGCCCGGCGGCGGTTCGGCGGCAGCTTTGGCCGGGGCTTTGGCCGTGGGGTTGATTTCCATGGTCACCAACTATTCTATCGGCCGCAAAGCCAACACCCGGGCAGTCGAGCGGCGCTTAAGCAGGATTTTAAAACAAAGTGAAGCCATACGCCGAAGGCTCCTGGAGTTAACCAGTCTCGACAGCGAAGCTTATTTAAAACTTTGCGCCGCCGCCACTTTGGGTAAGAAAGCCCGGAAGAAGGCGGTAAAAGGCGCCCGGGAGGTGCCGCAGGAGGTTTGCAGGCTTTGTTACAAAGCGGTGTTATTAACTCCTTATTTGGTCAAAAAAGGCAATCCTTATCTTCTTTCAGACGTAAGGGCGGCCCTCGAGCTTTTAATGGCGGCTTTTAACGGCGCTATGATCATGGTGAGGGCAAACTCATGAGCGCGCAGGTCCTCGACGGTAAATTATTGGCGGCAACCCTTAAAGAACGGTTAGCCAAAGAGATCAAGGCCCTCAAAGATTCCTCCAGAGAAGTGCCCCGGGTTGTCAGCATCGTCGTGGGCGATGATCCGGCGGGCCTTTCGTATGTCGGTTCGCAGCAAAAGACCGCCAAAGATCTAGGCATTCATTACGAATTGCAGAATTTTAAAGCTGACATCTTACAGGATGAAGTTTTGGCTCTGATCGGCCAGTTAAACGGTTATTCTCATGTGCACGGCATTATTGTCAATAAGCCTTTGCCTGCAGGCGTGGATTTTAAAACCCTTATCAATGCCATTGACGCGGACAAAGACATAGAAGGAATGAATTTGACTAACCTGGGGCGTTTATTTTTGGGGGATTCCAGGATCTTTCCATGCACTCCTTTGGCTGTGATGGAATTGTTGAGATCCTCCGGGGTCAGTTTAAAAGGTAAACGCGCGGTGGTCATAGGCCGTTCTGAAATTGTAGGTAAACCCGTGGGCTTGTTATTGCTCAAGGAGGACATGACGGTCACGATCTGCCATTCCAAAACCAAGGACCTGCCAGGCGAGGTGGGCCGCGCGGATGTGGTGGTCGCGGCGCTTGGGAAACCCATGTTTGTCAAGGGGCAATGGATCAAGGATGGCGCTATTGTTATTGATGTGGGCATTAATCAGGCGGATGGCAAGATCGTTGGGGACGTGGATTTTGCCTCTGCTAAAGAAAAAGCTGCTTATATTTCGCCCGTGCCCGGAGGGGTGGGCCCGCTGACCTCCGTCATACTTATGAATAATGTCCTTAAGGCTTTTAAAATTCAGCACCCTGCCTAATTATGAAAACCATTGTCGTAGGAAATTCTTTGGATGCCCTTTCCCTTATTGAAGACATACTAAAGCAAGACAAAGATGAACAGGTGACTTTGTTTACGACGGAAGGTGTCTTGCCTTATGACCGCGCGGGTCTTCCTGCGCTGGTAGCAGCTACAGCAACGGAAGAGGAGCTTTATAAGACTTCGGAAGCTTTTGTGAGGTCCCATCGTTCCATGATTGTCACCTTAGAGGTGCTGGCGCGTGTCAGTGTGCGGCGCAGGTATTTGACGACCGATAAAAAAACTCAGATGAGCTTCGACCGTTTGGTAGTGACGGATACCGGAAGTTTGATCTTGCCGCCGGTCAAAGGCCATCAAAGAACAGGTGTTTTTGATTGCTGGCGCCTGGCTTCGGTTAAAGCCATGATGCAGCATTTGATCTTGGCGGATAATGCGGCGGTTGTTGTTTCCAATATACAAGGTTTGAATATGGCCTGTGCTTTAACCCGGATTGTACAGGAAGTTCTGGTCATATCCGCAACTCCCGGACTTTTGCCTGATATTTTTGATGAGGAAACCGGGCTTTTGCTTAAACAAATTTTAGAAGGCCGC
>CAYNGE010000195.1:0-2778 GCA_964396865.1 uncultured Planctomycetales bacterium | reverse complement strand
GACATCCGGCACTTTGTCCGTTGAGGTCAGCCGGCTCTTTGGCCATAAAGATGTGACCGTGATCTTGTATTTGTTCCATTCCACTACCGGCGAATTGGGGCTGTCGTCTTCCCAAAAAGGACAGATGCAGGTCGATCTGAAGGCTAAAAAGGGGGATATATTCGATCAGTTTGTCATCAAGACCATGCATCCATTGCTCGTGGAGGATGTTCACACGGATTTCCGTTTTGATCTGGATAAAATAGGAGCAGAAGAGAAGCGACCTCTGCGATCGCTCATTTCAACCCCCCTTATGGTGGGTGACAAAACGTTGGGCATTTTACGCGTGGACAGTAACGTGGCGCGCCACTTTTCAACCGACGATCTGCGGTTTTTGCGTACCATTGCCGACTTGACATCCATCGCCATTGAAAACGCGCAATTGTATGAACGCCTGGAAACCATGGCCATTAGAGACGGGTTGACCGGTTTGTACCTTCGCCGGCACATGCTGGAGCGCCTCCAGGAAGAAGTTTCCCGGGAAATGCGGCGGGACAGCGAGCTTGTGTTTATGATGATCGATCTGGACCATTTTAAAGAGTATAACGACTCTTTCGGCCATATGGCGGGGGACATTGTCCTAAAGAGCGTGGCCAGGCTGATGGAGGAGCAATTTAGTTCGCCCGGAAATTTGATATGCCGTTACGGGGGGGAAGAGTTTTGTGTTTTGCTGCCGGATTGCCCTAAAGCCAAAGCCATGCAATTGGCCAATGAATTTAGAAAGAGAGTGGAGGCGCATGAAATTGTCCTGCGCCGCAAGAAAACCCATGTGACTGTCTCCGTTGGGGTGGCCGTATTTCCCAAAGACGCGCGCCTGAAGGATGATCTGATCTATAAGGCGGATGAAGCGCTTTATCAAGCCAAAAAAACCGGACGAAACAAGGTGTGTGCCGCATGATCTATATTTTTATTATTCTTACAGCGGTTTTTGTGGCGGTGGTTTTTTATTTAGCCAAGCTGGTAGTGTTAAGCCTGGAGCGCAAGGCGGACGAGGATGTGCTGGGAGCCAAGGATGCTTTTGGAAAGGTTGTTGCGCAAAAAGATAAAGCACAGGCCGAGAAATCCAGGCTTGAAAAGGAGGCGGTTCAGATCTTTACCCTTTATGAGATGACCAAAGACATCACTTCCCATTGGGAAGAGCAGGAGGCGTTCGATATTTTTCGAAAAAAATTAAATGAAAACATCAATATCGCGGACTGCCAATTGGTTCATGATTTAGGCGAAAGTTTTAAGGGAGGGAGTGTGCCCTACGATTACGGAGTTTTTGTCCTCAAGAGCAAGGAACAAAAATTCGGGATGTTGTTATATAAAGGTTTGGAGGAAAAGGACAAAGAAAAATTTGTGATCCTGGCGCATCAGTTCGCTTTGGCTTTGCGGCGTTTGAAGTTATACAAGGACATTGAGACCCTGGCCATTACCGACAGCCTGACCGGGGCTTATACCCGGCGCTACTTTTTAGAGCGTTTTGATGAAGAAATAAAGCGTTCGTCCCTTCACAAGACAAGCCTATCATTTTTAATGATCGATGCCGACCATTTTAAAATGGTCAATGACCAGTACGGGCATTTGACCGGAGACAGCGTGCTCAAAGAGATCGCTCACATTATTCAGGAGGGGGTACGTGAAATTGATATAGTGGGACGCTTCGGCGGGGAAGAGTTTTGCGTGGTTTTACCGGATACGGACCTGGAAGGGTCTTGCAGGGTGGCCGAACGTATCCGCAAGGCCGCCGACCTAAGATCGATCAAGGCGTATGATAAGGTCCTGCACATTACTTTGAGTATCGGGATCGCGGTATACCCTTCCGACGGTAAACTTTTAGGAGAGCTCATGGACAAGGCGGATTGGGCCTTGTACCGCGCCAAATCCCGGGGGCGCAACTGTGTAATAGCTTTCGGACTCTACAAGCAATGAAAAATTCCTCTAAAATCTTTATTTTGGTTTTATTGTTGTTGGGCATTTTGACTGCCGCGGCCTGGGTCGGCGCGCGCCGGTTAGCCGATATTTTTGGCGAGTTTGACCATGTGGCCCAAGTGGACCTGGTTTTGATGGAGGCGACGACCAGGCTAAATGAGATACAGTTGGAAAAGGAGATCATTTTTGAAAAGCTCTCAGGGGCCGCGGAAGAATTGGCGTTTAGCAAGACGAGCGCGGCCCGGGACCAATATCTGGCAGATTATATCAAAGGACTTGAGGGGCTTTTTAGTCAGTATGATCAAGAGACCGCGGTCCAGATGGACCGTGTTCATGCGCTTTCGGATGTTCCTTTGTCCTTGAAGGTCTCTTTTGAGCGCTGGAGCGGACAAGCACAACAGTATGACAGCGCCGTTGAAGCCATATTTATGGCGGTGGAAAAGGGCGGATTCCAATTGTCGCTGGAGGATTTGGACCGCGTCGATCGTCGTCAGAGGGCTTTATCGGAAAATGTCAAGGTCATTGTCAAAGAGGTGTGGGAACGGGTCAATGAATCGGTCGACAAAAGTCAGCGCTGGCATCAACAATCTAAAGAAACATTTTGGTTTAGTTTATGTTTGAGCGCAACCCTGGCGTTATTGCTGTTTGTGTTTAAGGAAAACTTGGAAGAGATCAGCCGGCAGAAGAAAGATCTTGAAAAAGTAAACCGGGAACTTGATAGATTTGTGCATACGGTCAGCCATGATATCGTAGGACCTTTAACAACGATCGTCGGTTATGGGGCTTATTTGGAAGGGCAATATTCCAAACAGCTTGATGATCGGG
>CAYNGE010000194.1:0-2791 GCA_964396865.1 uncultured Planctomycetales bacterium | reverse complement strand
CTGGGGACGCCAGGATTTTCAGTCCTGCGCTCTACTACCTGAGCTATCTCGGCGTGAAATCTTTGGGGTTTGAAGCAAGGTTCCTATTTTACTTAAAAGTCTTGAAATGTCAATGAGAAGACTTGGGAATACTTAATCTTCCCTTAAATAACGAGCCGCGTCCTGAGGGAAGGTTGGGACAATATGCAATCCTGTCCCCCACTCAAAACCAACACTGCGGGTCAATTTCGGAATAATTTCGATATGCCAATGATAACACGCAGGGTTCGCGTATCCTATAGGAGCTATATGCAGATAATAATTAAAGGAAGGGTTCCCTAAGGCCTTTTTGACGCGTTTAAGCACATCTTGCAGTATTTGCGCCAAATGCGCCTGTTGGGTTTCATCAATAACAGAAAAATCCGCGCTGTGGGCCTTAGGAATGATCCACGTTTCAAAAGCATAGCGCGGGGCGTAAGGACAAAAAGCCAAAAAACTGCCGTTTTCTGTGACCATACGTTCTTTATCCTGATATTCCTGGGCGATCATATCGCAAAATACGCAGCGTCCGCAGGATTGATGATAATACGCCGCCCCTTTAAGTTCTTCTAGAACGGTTTTAGGGACCATGGGCAAAGCAATGACTTGGCTATGGCCATGCTCGACGGTGGCCCCGGCAGAGGGGCCGAAATTCTTAAAGATCACCACATATTTAAAACGGCTGTCTCGGGATAATTGACAACAACGGCTGTGATATTGGCTGATGACCGCCCTCATTTCTTCATCGGTCAAATCGGTCATGATCTTATTGTGGTCCGGGCCTTCGATCAAAACTTCATGGGCGCCTATCCCGTCCATCCGGTCATAAATACCCATGCCCTCTTTTTGAAGCGCGCCTTGCGAAACTAAAACCGGAAATTTATTGGGGACCGTCCGCACCAGCCATCCCGGCGTGTTGGCCGGGCTTGATCGCGGGCGAACGGCATCCACTTCCGGCGGTGTTTGATGTTCCCGTCCGGGACAAAACGGGCAAATCGCCTGCCGGATGGGCGTATTGTCTTCTTTGGGAAAATCCGAAGGCCCCTTAAGATGCTCGCTGTCAATGATCGTCCAGCGTCCAACGATCGGGTCTCGTCGTAGTTCAGGCACCCTCAACCTCCCTTAAAAAAGCAGCGGTCATCTCCGGAGGTATGGGGCAAATATAAAAACCCGTCCCTCTTTCAAATCCCGCCACCCGTGTCAGTCTTGGAATTAACTCAATGTGCCAATGATAATCTTCTTGATGCACGTAGGGGTCCTTGGCCGGCGCAGTCTGTATAATGTAGTTATACGCGGGATCGCTGAGACCCACTTTAAAACGTGATAAAATATCTTTCATTATCCTTGCCAGAGATTGTTCCTGGCCCCTAATGCCGTCAGCAAAATCACAATGATGTTTTTTGGGTAAGATCCAGGTCTCAAAAGGGAACCTCGAGGCAAACGGGGTCATGACCATAAACTGCTCATTTTCCAAGACCACGCGCTCGCCGCTTTCATGTTCGAAAGCGATCATGTCGCAAAACAAACAACGTTCATGGTAACCAAAATATCTTTGGGCCCCGCTGATCTTATCTTTGACGCGCATGGGTAACACCGGGACCGCCATGATCTGTGAACGGGAGTGTCCGATATCGCGGCTGCCCGCGGCCAAACCATAATTCTTATAGGCTAAAACATATTCGATCAGAGGGTCTTTGCGGTGCTCCTGCATGCGCAGGGCGTAAGCCTTCAACACCCCTTTGATCTTCTCCAAAGATAGATCTGCCATATTGGCAATATGTTTTGGCGTTTCGACCACGATCTCATGACTGCCATAACTGTGACAAACATCATAAAGACCGTGTCTGCGCTGCTGGAAAGGTTTGCTGCCGTCCAAAATAGGGTTACCGCTTTTGACCACTTTTACTCCACCGGACTCATAGACGGCCGTGAAAGCGCGGTCCTGGCAAAAAGGGCAATTTTTAGGATCAGTGTCTGTGGATACAGGATCTACGAAAGCCGCTGCCCGTCGGGCACGCTCGGTAGCAATAATGATCCAGCGATCAACAATGGGATCTTTTCGTAATTGAGGCATAAAATTAATTATAACACTAACCCAGCTGGCAGCCGGGAATTATTCTATGGCCTGCCGCGAAACTAGCGGCAGGCATGACGCGGCCGGCCTGTAATTGCACTTCTTCGATCAAAACTCCCCGGTCCTGCGCGGCAACAATCAAACCGGCTTGACTAACGGCCATCACTTGCCCGGGAGCGTGTTTGCCGATATCTCCCATCGTAACCGCGGCCCGGATAATCTTGAGCGTTTGACCATTGTAAAAAGTGTACGCCCCCGGCCAAGGCATAAGACCGCGCGTCTGGTTAAAGATCAACCGCGCGGATCTTTCCCAATCGATCTTCCCCATCTGGCGGGTCAGTTTGGGCGCATAGGTTGCCTTCGTTTCATCCTGGGGGCTTAAGGAATATTGACCAGTCGAGCTTTGATCCAAAACCCTCCCCAGAAGTCCGGCGCCGAGCAGAGCCATTCGTTCGCGCAATTGAGCGGCATTTTCATCGTCAGAGATAGTCACCTTCTCTTGGGCAATAATGTCCCCGGTATCCAAGGCTAACTTCATTTTCTGCACGGAGAGACCGGTTTCTTTATCACCGTTGAGGATGGCCCAATTAATGGGTGCTGCCCCGCGGTATTGAGGCAAAAGTGATGCGTGTACGTTGATGCAAAAGATCTTTGGAATGTCCAGGACTTCCTGCGTCAATAAACGGCCATAAGCAGCCA
>CAYNGE010000193.1:0-2795 GCA_964396865.1 uncultured Planctomycetales bacterium | reverse complement strand
CATATATAGTATAACATCTTTTCATGTCGATGCCAGTTTATATATACTATATTAGGGCTGGGGGTATCGGATTGACGGTGATTACGCCTCTACCTGCAAAGAAAAACTTACTGTTGACGGGCCGCTTCCTGATGTAGGCTTGTCCCCCAAATGCTGGGCCAAATCTATATTGAAATAAACTGAATTATACAAATGGACCCTAAAGCCTCCCCCCGCGCTCCATAAACTTTCTGTGGCCCTTTCTCCGGGAAGGACTTCTTTTAACATCCCGCCTCCCATGTCCACAAAAATATACGGCTCGATTTGATGTCGCAATGGAGTTTGTGAATTGTGAAGTTTCCAATCTTTAGGAATTAAATACATCGGAAAATTCCACTCTACTGTTCCATATCCGCCTAAGTCCGCCAAATAATCTCCTTCTGGATAGCCGCGCACAGATCCTTCTCCGCCAATTTGAATTTGTTCAGAATAAGGCAAGGTGTGAGAAGTTGCTTGAAATTGTGAACTTAAACGTAAATAACTTTCCCAAAATAAATTTTCGGTGCGGCTGGCAGTTTGGGTATACAACGCATAAAAACCGCCCGTGTCTGCCCTGCTGCCTGAAGGATGGTCCATCGATGAAGCTCCCATGAATCCGGATGTACCAAATTCAAGACGCGGTGAAAATGACGTTGTGCCCATATTATCATTCTCGGATAAATCTATTCCTAAATAGGGAATGCGTAACTGATCATCCGAGGTCTCTTGATCTAATTGCGTTCTTAGGATAGATTTAACGTAAAGACCTGTGATCCCGTTTACTTGAATATTTTCCGTCAAATAAAGTTCTTTATTCAAATCAACTGAGCCTTGGTCAGAAATGCCTTTAATGTCGAAACTCTTATATTCCTGGCCTAATCTCATCCAAAAATGAGAATAACTGATCCCCAGAGTTGTTCCTTGCGTATCAATAGGTGTGCGGTAGGTGATCGATTCACCCGCCGAGCGTGAATTCATATTGCTCGATATAAATAAAGAATCTCCTCTTCCCGTAACATTGGTACTACGTAAATAGGTGCCACCCCTGACATATCCCAAAAGACGCGTTCCCTGATTGTCCATGGTAACACCCGCATGCCATGGCAGTTGGTCATGAACCTTAAGCGTTACGTCCACTGTTCCCGGTTCTTGTCCCGGCGAGAGCACGGCCTTGACCTGCAGATCACTGTTTTGATTTAACCGTAAAACATCTCTGTTTAATTCATTGATATTAAGAACTCCCCCGCGGGAAGCATGGATATAACTGCTGATCCATTGGGATGAAAAATATTTATTGCCCTCGACCCTTACCTTGCCTATCCTTCCCTCAATAACCACAATCGCCAGGAAGCCGTTCTTGATCTCCTGTTGGGGTAAATACGCGGTGGTGGTGAAATAGCCGCTTTGTTTATATTTTGTTTTGATCCGGTCAATGATGGTGTTGATCTCGACATAGGTGATAGTAGTATTAAGAAAGGAGGCATAGAGCGAGGCCATTTGTTCATGGCTAAAAATAGTCATCCCTTGGATGTCGATCGCTTTTAAAACAAAAGAAATTTTTGACTTTTCAAGAGGGGTGGATTCCGGGGCAGTTGTTTCCACGGCATTGGCCGAGGGTTTTTTGCTTTCGACCCTTTTTCTAATTTTCTCAACTTCCTGTTGTTGGCGCGTAGCTTGCCCGCCAATGCTTTCGCCCGCAGGCACATTTTGAGCATAGGTAGATGAAGAAAAAGCCATTGCCCCTATAATGGATAAAATCCCTAACTCTATTAAGAATAAGGGTTTTCGGCTCTGCTTTAAAGGATATTTTGATCTTGAAATTGAAGAAAAAACTACTGCGGGATAAACCCTATGTGGGAAGAACCCCCTCATATCATCCTATGGGTCCTTATTTTCAAAAGTCGTGACAGGCGCGACTTAAAAAGTCGCAACAGAAACGACTTCCAGCAGTTCTTTTATACAACGGACAAAATAACAAGTCAACAATTTTTAAAAATATCCTCTTCGGGGTCCATGACTTTACTTCGCCTTTTTAACCAAGAATTTATATTTTGCCAATGCCTTGGGACGAAAATATTGGGGATACAAAAGCTCAGCAAACGTGTACTCTCTATCGGGAGGGTCTGTTTCCTTGTGTATCGTTGGGCCATAAGAATAATTCCCCGGGTAGGTGCGGTCAACGTAAAAAGAAAAATTTGGTTCAAGCTTTTTCTCCTGAATTAAAAGATCCAGCGTCGTTACTAATAAAATATTATCGTTGGTGTCACGACTGTAGCGGGAAGCCATATGATGAACCTGTCTTCCCTGCCACAATCCAGAGAAAATACTTGCCATAACAAAGATCATTATAAGCCATTGCTGTAATTTTGTTTTTTTCCCTTTATCCGATAGGAATAGGAATACAATGACCGCGATTAAAACCCAAAATATATATGTAAAGTATGTATTGATCCGTACTGCTTCGAACAAATTCCCCATCTCACTATTACGGCCAACCACTATGACCGTTACATAAGAGAATAACATTCCTAATAATAAAATCGCGGGCCTGATCCTTTTAAAAAACTGACGGCGATTGATCCATGCCAGCCCACAAAAGGCCGACAGCATAATAAGCTCCAAGATGACCTGAAGGTTATTTAAAACCAGTGGTTTAAATACCGTCACTTCATCCGTTGGAAACATAGTCCGTAGGGCCAAAACATATTGATACATGCCATTAAATAAGCCCTCGTAAAGCCACCAAAGAGTCAAATAAACAATAACCAGTCCATAAT
>CAYNGE010000192.1:0-2830 GCA_964396865.1 uncultured Planctomycetales bacterium | reverse complement strand
TTTGGGTTTGTCGCCGCGGCTATCGACAAGTTTAATGGAAATCCCTTTGTTTAAAAAAGCCAGTTCGCGCAGGCGCTTGGCCAAAATATCATAAGAAAAATTCAGGGTTTCTTTAAAGATCGTCTTGTCCGGCTTGAAAGAAACCTTGGTGCCCGTGGTCTTTGTTTTGCCTATGATCGTCAGTTTGGAAACGGTCGCCCCTTTTTGATAGCGCTGATGATAGATGTTGCCGTCGCGTTTGACCTCCACCTCGAACCATTCGGACAATGCGTTAACACAGCTGATCCCCACTCCGTGCAAACCGCCGGAAACCTTATAGCTGTCTTTATCAAATTTCCCCCCGGCATGCAGGGTGGTCAGTACCACCTCGACGGCGGGTTTTTTCTCGGTTTTGTGCATGTCCACCGGAATGCCGCGGCCGTTATCGATCACGGAAACGGACCCGTCATGATTGATGACCGTCTCGATGGTGGTGCAATATCCGGCTAACGCTTCGTCGATGGCGTTGTCCACCGCTTCATAAACCAGATGATGTAATCCGCGGCCGGACGTGTCGCCGATATACATGGCCGGACGCAAGCGCACGGCCTCCAATCCTTCTAAAACCGTAATGTTGCTGGCGTCGTAAGCGCCCTTTTGCCTGACCGGCTTTCCTTCTGTCTTCATAGTTTCCCCACTTTAAAACAAATTTTAATAATCGACGGAAATTTACCGTTTAGCTGCTGCAGAAGACTTTGTCTGCTGAAATTAAGCTTGACCATGCGCATGGCCGTGTCCGTGGTAACGGTCACGCGGCCGTCTTTAAGATCCGTCACCCTGCTTCCTTTTCCGCCGGAAATCCTTGTCCATACCTCCTGGATGTCCGCAAATGACGCCCCGGGCTTCGATGACATCCGGTCTATGACTTGCGCAACGATATTTTTAATAGGATCCATCAAAGCCTCATGGGAAGCGCCAGATACAAATAATCCCCCATCCGCAAAACACAAGGTTTGTCCGGGCCTAAAAATTCCAATTCGATCGCCTCATACGGGACCTGTTTTAAAACATCGATAAAAAATTGCGGGTTAAAGCCGGCCATGAGCTCCTGATGGCCGTATTTGATCTCAATTTCTTCACGATGCTCGCCTACGTCGGGAGTGGATTTGGAAATGACCAATTTATCTTTAAACAGTTCGAATTTAACTGCTTGAAAATCCGGGGTGGACAATAAATTGGCCCGGCGTATGGCCGCCAGAAGGTCCGCGGTCTTAATATGGACTTTGTTGGGAATTTCTTTAGGGATGACTTGTTTATAATTAGGGAACTCCCCTTCAATGACGCGCGTGGCGATCAAGAGGCCGTCAATATTAAACAAGATCTGATTGGCCCCCTGGATCAAGCTCACAGAGCCTTCTTCTTTAAGATTACGGCTGATCTCATTGATGGCTTTAATAGGAATAATGGTATGGAAATCTTTAGAAACCGGGTGGACCAGCTTTTTTTCCATCTTAGCTAATCGTCTGCCGTCGGTGGCTATCATGCGCACGCAATCCGAGGCGACTTCCAGCAAAATACCATTTAAAACATACCTTGATTCTTCATAAGAAACAGCGAAATTTGTAAGCTTGATCATTTCTTTTAGATCCGCCTGCTTAATTAAAACAACATCCTTGTCTTTAAATTCAGGGAACTTTGGAAATTCTTCTTTAGGTAAGCCATTGAGTTTAAAACGGCAATTTAAGCCTTCAATATCGATCTGGTTATTTTTTCGGGCTATAATAACAACATCTCCGCTGGGCAATTCACGCACAATATCACTAAACCGCTTAGCCGGTATGGTCATGGCTCCTTGTTCATAGACATGCACAGGCAATTCACAGGATATCCCAATATCCAGATCAGTCGTGTTCATTTTTAATACATTATCTTTAGTTTCTAAAAGCATATTAGATAATATAGGCAATGTGGCTTTTGGAGAAACTATATTACTTACTGTTGCAATAGCTGCCTGTAATTCCTCTTTATTGGTTTGAATTTTCATATTCACAATCCCCTGCTTATGTTACTAAATGGTTAATGAATGAAAAATAGTAGTAATCGTATTAGTTATTGTGGATAAATTGAACTAGGAACTCATCCTTAATATTTTCAATGGTTTGTAGATATTAACACCTGTGGATAACCGTTGAATAAACCATTTTTTTATCCACATCTTCATTTATTCTAAAAGAATCGAAGTTAAGCGGTCAACATTTTTTTTCATTTCTAGATTGATCATAGATTCTTTTTCTATCTTTTTATACGCATGCAAAACGGTCGTGTGGTCCTTACCGCCAAAAGCCGCCCCGATCTCCGGCAAAGAATGGGCGGTTAATTTCCGGGTCAAATACATAGCGACCTGCCGCGGTAAAACTACATTTTTATTGCGTTTTTTAGTTTTTAAATCCGCCAAGGTGATATTAAAATAAACAGCGACTTCTTTTTGGACCATATCCACGCTGATGGTTTTTATGGTTTCTTTGACCATATCTTTAAGCACCTGTTTGGCCACGGATAAAGTGATCACTTTATCTTCCAAAAGCGAATAAGCCACCACCCGGATCAGAGCTCCCTCCAGCTCGCGGATATTGGTCTTGATTTCCTGAGCAATGAACAAAACCACATCATCCGGGACCGTTACGGATTCCAATTCCAGCTTCTTGCGCAAGATCGCGACCCTGGTTTCATAGTCCGGCGGCTGGATATCGGTAATTAACCCCCAGGCAAAACGGGACACCAGGCGTTCCTCCAGACTGGCAATTTCTTTGGGCGGACGATCGGAACAGATGATGATTTGTTTGCGATGATC
>CAYNGE010000191.1:0-2832 GCA_964396865.1 uncultured Planctomycetales bacterium | reverse complement strand
AATAACAACTCAGAACGCCGATGCCCGCCAATGTGATAAGCGGAATTTTGACGCCAAAAAGCAGAGATACCCCGATCGCGCCAATCACGCCCACATTACAGATAAGAATAGTGGACGTAAGCAGCGCGGACCAGGCGGTCATTTTGCTAAGAAGCGTCCCTGAGCAAGAGATGATCCTTGCGAAAATCAAAAGTAACGTCAGACTCACCAAATCAAGGACCAACAACCCCTTGAACATGGCGGCGGCGCCTACCATCCCCAACGCGCCGATCCCAAATAACGGCAGCATGGCAGGCCGGCTGCCAGACGCCTCCTCACCTTGCCCTGGGTTATTAGTTGTGCCTGTCGCGATTTTCTTAGGTTTTTCTGCTACAAGAAACCTTACTTTATATTTTTCCCGTATTATTGTGTCGTTTACTGACAAAACTAATCCGGCTTTCTTGAAAGCAAAAAGCATTTTGATCGTAAAAAACTCATTCCAATCAATAGGCCGCTCACTTCTTTGCCGAATAAGCTCTTGAAGCATCGCATATCGATATTGTTGAGCTGTCGTTTGGCCTTCTCTCAACGCAGATAATTTTGTTTCAACATCCACCGGAAAATCAAATCCCCACCATCCACTCGCAAAAGGATCCTCGTCATCTTCGATAACCAACTCTCGTACTTTGATTCCAAATACTTCTCTTAGTAAAAGACACAATTCATCATTGATGTAGTCGTCATATGCTTCTAAGTCAAGAATATGAATAAACCTGCCTCCTGCTTTTATTACACGATTTGCTTCCCCAACGGCTTTATCTATATCATCTAAAGTATCAAAAGATGAAAGCCCGATAACATTATCAAAAGATTCATCAGAAAATCCAGTTTTGAAAGCAGACGCCTTCCTTAGACCTTTGCCATACCATCCTCTTTTTTTAGCTTCACTCAGGAGAGATTGATTCCAATCAATACTAGTCCAATCTTGTTTAAATCTGCCGTTTGTATAATGCCATAACCTTCCAAAACCAGAGCCAACCTCTAAAACATTTCCCAGTTGTAAGTGTCTAGAAAATATCTCATTAACCACTTTTTGGACCTTCGACCCATGTGCCGAGTCAAAAGCATCCAAATGCTTTGTAATTAAATTTTTTGGCGCATTCGGCTTCCATTCTTTTATTTTCCCTCTTGTCAATGGCGCATTGGGATGATGGATATTGTAATAAAGATGCACGGCCGCATTTGATAAAAACGCGGCTGCAAGAGATAAAATAACGACAATCAAATTCCCGATAAGCCCCGGAACCCCAATAAACCAAGGAAGAGTCAATAATGCTATCTTCGCTGTAACCCCGCCGATCCCTAAACCCATCAGGGTTGCCAACTTCATATGACGCCAACCGGTCGTCATCTCGTCTCTTTTATTGGAATTCTCAGGAAAATGCGAAGCTATATAATCACGCCGCAAGGATGCTTTTACCTCATACCACGGCGCAAAGTATAATTGGATCTGCCTGTTTGTCGCTTTCCACATTCCCAGACTTATCCAACTAAAGAACTTTCGTCCGGATTCATACGTCGTCCAAAGAGTCAGCCCTGTAATGGCTTTACCGGTAAGCCTACCGGGGTCATCTTGGTTTTCTTGTATTAAACTATCTACACGTTTAAATACCTCCGGCGAAGATATCATTTTTCTATGCGAACTTATCCCATCGTCTTTAAAAGAAAAAACTGTCGGAGGATCTGTCCCGTTCAAGGCATTCTCATAAAGCTCTGTGTGCCTTTGCCTATCTAAAGGAGTTGCAAATCTTTTTGGAAGAGCACTTTTGCCGCCTGGCAAATTAAAATCCCCCTGCGCAATAATGATGCGGCTTCCTCTTATGCTTTGTAGAAATCTCTTGCAGGTGTCTGCGTTAAATAGGTATTCCTGAATAGGGTTTAATGGATCTGCGGTACTTGCCACCTCCCAGCTTACTCCTTGACCAAAAATTTTAACTAGTAGCCATCGCAAAAATTTTGCCTTAGGAAGATTCTGTACACCTAATGCCCTGGCTGAGCCTCCAAGTATCGGGGCAATCTCAATAATAAATAATTTCTTAAATAGCCCAGACATATCATTCTCTGCCGCCATTCTCGTTACCAAAGAGCCATATGAATAAGCTATGATAAAAACATCCTCTTGATATTTATGCTTTGTATTGAAAATGCTAAGTTCTTTTAAAAGCGATTCCGCAATATCTTCTAATCTCCGGCTGTAGTCATAGGTAAAGACCAACCGATTGTATTTTTCTAAATCCTTATATTGCAGTAAGCATCGCGCAACGGATCTTTTGTTGAAAAACGTCAGACCCTTGCCTTTAGCGCCAAGAATAAATATAACGGTTGGCCTTGTGCTAATAAAATCTCCCAATTGATGTAAGCCGAAACGCTTAGGTATCTGAACCGCCGGATGGGCCTTGATTTCCTCGACGCGATAGATCTGCCAATCATGGCTCACGGACGGAAAGAACTCTTCGCGGCCCGAAGCTACTGGAACAAGATGACGACCGCCCTCTTCCATCATGCGCCAAAGACGCTCATTCCATTCTTTGTAAAGGCGTTCTTCCATCCCAAAATAATGATCCCTAGAAGAGATCGGTTGGGCCGGGTTATCACACTCTCCTTCAAAGGCGGTATAACGCCCGAGCATCACGTACCCGCCACTTTTCATAATGCGGACGATCTGGGATGCCATCGCGTTCTTTGTCTCGTCGGTAATGGCCGGAGCAGTAAACACGCTTAAGGCGGACAAGAAGTCAACGGATCTCTCAGGCAGGGAACATGTCTCAAAACGGGCATGCTGCACATCCAAGA
>CAYNGE010000190.1:0-2856 GCA_964396865.1 uncultured Planctomycetales bacterium | reverse complement strand
TTCGGGCTTAATGTCATTAAAAGCAAAACTCAGGAAGAAGAGCTCATTGATGTCCACCAGCATCAAAAAGACGATCCGGCCTCTTTAAAACCGCGGGCCCCTGTGGTCACCTTTATGGGCCATGTGGACCATGGTAAAACATCTTTGCTTGACCGTATCCGTTCCGCCAATGTAGCGGAAGGCGAACATGGCGGTATTACCCAGCATATCGGAGCTTATTTGGTACAAACTTCCAGCGGCAAAATTACATTTTTGGATACCCCGGGTCATGAAGCTTTTACATCTATGCGCGCCCGTGGCGCCCATATTACGGATGTCGTGGTATTGGTCATCGCCGCGGACGACGGCGTCATGCCTCAGACCCAGGAAGCCATTGCCCATGCCCGCGAGGCTAAGGCGCCGATCATCGTAGCCCTTAATAAGATCGATAAAAAAACCGCTAATTCCGATCGGGTCAAAAAACAGCTTTCCGAGCTTGATCTTAGCCCCGAGGAATGGGGCGGAAAAACAGGGGTTGTGGAGGTTTCCGCCCTGACAGGGCAGGGTATTGAAAAACTTCTGGAACGTATTTTGCTGGAAGCGGAAATATTAGAGTTAAAAGCCAATCCTGATAAAAAAGCATTAGGCATTGTCATTGAAGCCCATATGAGCAAGGGCAAGGGCGCTATCGCCTCTTTGGTTGTGCAAAGCGGCACGCTGCGCGAGTCGGATGCCATTGTCGTCGGTCCTCTTCACTGCAAAGTCAAGGCCATGTTTGATGATCAGGGACATCCGGTCGAAGAAGCAGGCCCGTCGACACCTGTGGAGATCTTAGGCCTTTCGGAAGTTCCCGCGGCCGGTGAGATTTTTTACGCTGTGGAAAGTGAAAAAGAAGCCAAAGAGATCGCGGAAAACCGTCAGGAAAAATTGAAAAATGAGAAACTCTCGGGCACCGCTAAAGTTTCTTTGGAAGAACTTTATTCACAGATCCAGCAAGGGGAGATCAAAGAGCTGCGCGTGGTGATCAAAGGTGATGTGCAGGGCTCTCTGGAAGCGCTCAAAGAATCACTGAGCAAGATCCCCTCCGATGAAGTTAAGCTGCGCTTTATTCATACAGCGGTAGGCGACGTCAATGCTTCCGATGTGGTCTTGGCGCACGCCTCCCAAGCCATCATCATCGCCTTTCAAGTGGGAGTTGACGACAAAGCCCGGCAGGAATTGGATAAAAACCCCGTGGATGTCCGAGAGTACCGCATCATCTATGATGCCGTTGAAGATCTAAGGAAAGCCCTGGAAGGTTTGCTTGCCCCCAAACTCAAGCGTCATTTCATCGGCCGTGTGGAAGTGCGCAATGTGTTTAAATTAAGCCGCTCCGGGATCGTGGCCGGCTGTTATGTCCAAAAAGGCAAGGTACGCAATAAGATCCAAGCCGAAGTTTTGCGCAACGGAGAAGTCGTCCATACAGGTCATATCAGCACTTTGAAACGTTTTAAAGATGATGTCAAAGAAGTCGCTGAGGGCACTGAATGCGGGATCACTGTTTCCCATTTCGATGCCATTGCCGTCGGAGACATCATCGAGGTTTATGATATTGAATCGATCGCGCGCAAGTTATGAAAGATATGACAAAAAGAATTTTTTCTGCCATGCGTCCGACCGGCAAACTGCATCTGGGGCATTTATTGGGCGCCCTTAAGAATTGGGTCTCCCTGCAAGATAGTTACCAGTGCATTTTCAGCATTGCCGATTGGCATGCCCTCATGAGCGAATATGAAAACAGTCATCAGCTGCGTGGTTTTGGGATAGACATGGCCATAGACTGGATGGCCTGCGGCATTGACCCAAAAAAATCCATTATATTTGTGCAGTCCGATGTTTGCGAGCATTTGGAGTTAGAGATGTTCTTATCTTGCCTGACGCCCTTAGGATGGCTTGAGCGCAATCCCACTTACAAAGAACAACTGCGTGAGATCACTTCCAGGGATTTGCAGACCTATGCTTTTTTAGGTTATCCGGTATTGCAGGCGGCAGACATCCTGCTCTATAAAGCGGATGCCGTTCCCATCGGCGAAGATCAACTGCCTCATCTGGAATTGTGCCGTGAGATCGCCCGGCGCTTTAACTCTTTATATAAAAGCAATGTCTTTAATGACTGCCGCGCCATTTTAACCGAAACCCCGCGGCTTTTGGGAACAGATAACCGCAAGATGAGTAAAAGTTACGGCAATACCATTAATTTGTCGGACAGCAAAGAGGCTGTTGAAGCTCAAGTCGTATCGATGATCACAGATCCCCAGCGTATCCGTATGTCAGATCCGGGACATCCTGAAGTTTGTAATGTATACAGTTATTATCAAGTATTCGCGTCGCAGCAAGCTCCTGAGGCCTACCATTGGTGTTCCAAGGCCCTTAAAGGGTGTGTCGATTGCAAAAAGAATTTGAGCAAGCACATCAATAAAGAACTTGAACCTATCCGGGAAAAAAGAGTCAAGTTGGAAAAAGATAAAGACCGGATCATGGACATACTCAAAGAAGGTGCAAAAAAAGCGCGCGTCATGGCCCTGGAGACCATGGTCCAAGTCCGCCAGGCCGTTTACGGTCCGTAAGTTCACCCTGAGAGATCCCATGAACTATAAAATCCATCTTGAGAAATTTGAAGGCCCTCTGGATCTTCTGCTATACCTCATTAAGAAAAATGACATTGATATCTGTGACATTCCCATTGCCATGATCACCGACCAGTACATGGAATATATTAAAATGATGAAATTGCTCGATTTGGATGTGGTGGGGGATTTTTTAGTCATGGCGGCAAGTTTAATGCAGATCAAATCCAGAATGCTCCTGCCGCCTGATCCTTTGGCTACGGATCAGGAA
>CAYNGE010000189.1:0-2866 GCA_964396865.1 uncultured Planctomycetales bacterium | reverse complement strand
CCCCGTGGATGTAAGGCATGATCATATCCATGTAGCCTTCCACCAGGATCATTTGGTCTGTTTTCCCCACCATTGACTTCGTTCTCTGCAAGCCGTACATATGCTGGCCTTTGGTGTAGACCGCGGTCTCGGGAGAGTTGATATATTTGGCGCCATCGTTCTCTTGCATGGCGCGGGCGCCAAATGCGAGGGCGCGGTTTTGAATGTCAAAGATCGGGAATACCACGCGGTTACGAAAACGGTCGTAATGCCCGCTTTTGCCCTCGCGGGCAATGATCAGGCCTGCTTTCTGCATCAACTCTTCACTGATGCCTTTGGATCTCAAATATTTTAAAAGAGCGTCCCACTCATTGGGGGCGAACCCCAATTGAAATTTTTTGACCGTTTCTAGATCAACCCCCCGGCCTTTGAGATAATCCCGGGCCGCGCAAGCGTCAGCTTCACGGCTTTTTAAAAGCACTTCATGAAAAAAAAGAACTGCCAGCGCGTTGACTTTCAGGATCTCTTCGCGCGCGCCGCGCAAAGGATTCGGCGCGTCTAAAGAATCAGGGACCGTCACCCCGGCTTTATTGGCTAAAAACCGCACCGCCTCGGGGAATTCCAAATGTTCCTGACGCATGAGAAAACCAACCGCGTTACCGCCCACCCCGCAGCCGAAACAATGAAAGATCTGTTTGTCCGGATTGACAACGAACGAAGGCGTTTTTTCATTATGAAACGGACAAAGAGCTTTAAAATTACGACCGGCCTTTTTTAAGGCCGTATAATTGCCGATGATCTCAACAATATCCGAACGTTCGATGACCTGATTAATGACATCATTAGGGATCAATCCCATAACCGCTTCTTTAAGGATGCAAAACCTGAACAACGGCTGTGTTGTACTGCTGCCCTGTCCAAAGTTTGTCTACTAGATTATTAAACAAAACGCTATAAGTGCTCACTGCCGCCCGGCCGACAATTTTGTAACTGTAAGAATGCAAAGTCATTCTTGTCACAGGGCCATTTTGTATCAACAAGATCAGGAATATCGTCAGGCTGCAAACCAAGATCCCGCGGCTACACGCCAAAATACCTGCCGCGTATCTATCAAACCCCTCATGTGTGGTCTCTATCTTAAAAAGAGTTAAAACCCCGTCTCTGATGAATTTAAAGATAACGGTCACGGCCAGCCAAAGACCCGCAAACATCACGATTTCCCAAAATCCGCCGGAAAGAGTGGTTTTTTGGGCCAGCCACGCGGCCAATATGGAATAGTAGTGAAGGCTGACAAAGACCGCTGTTAGCACCCCTAAAAACTTAAAAAACTCAGTTATAAAGCCGTTTTTAACCCCTATAAAAATGACCCGTAAAAGCAAAAAAACCAGAGCGACGTCAATCCAATTAATAATTTTAATAATATGTGTTAACATAATATTCCTGCGGTGTATCGGGAAGTATACCATGTGACTATAGGGCTGTCAAGGAAGCGCTTACTGCCGGAACATAACACAAACCATTGATAATAAATAGGTTGTAACTAAAAAAAAATAATCTCGATATTATTTAACAATTAATTCTCTTCATTTTTAAACAGCTGCCGGGATGGCCATGGAAGGCTCAATAGGCGGCGGGACGGAAGGCGGCTGAGGCTTATATTCATTGAATTTGACAGACACCATCCGCGAAACCCCGCGCTCCTGCATAGTAACACCATACATAATATCGGCTGCGGCCATGGTGTTTTTATTGTGGGTAATGACGATAAATTGGGCTATTTTAGCAAATTTTTAACAAAAGCACAAAGCGGTCCACATTGGACTCATCTAAGGGTGCGTCAATCTCATCCAGCACGCAAAAAGGACTGGGATTAACTTTAAATACACCAAAGATCAGGGCAATGGCGGTCAAGGCCTTTTCACCGCCGGAAAGCAAGCTGATATTTTGCGGTTTCTTGCCCGGAGGCCTGGCCAAAATATCAATACCGCACTCCAGCGGATTTTCAGGATCGAGTAAAACCAGCTGGGCTTCCCCTCCCCCGAAAAGCATACGAAAATAGATCTTAAATTCTTCATTGACCTTAGTGAAAGTATCTGTGAACATCTGCCGGGTGGTACGGTTGATCTTATGGATGGTTGACAAAAGCTGCTCGCGGGCCGTCAAAAGATCGCTCTGCTGTTTAGTTAAGAATTCCCAGCGGCCTTTGAGTTCTTCGAATTCTTCGATAGCTACCAGATTGACCGCCCCGTAAGATTCACAGCGTTTCTTCAATCTTTCAATTTCGACGGATAGCTCTTCAAAATTGAGTTCGGGGGCCTGTTCCGGGGCCGGCAGTACTGATTCATTTTGTATCTGGTCCCAATCAATTTTATATGCCTGCAGTAGACGCTCCTTCAGGGACCTCTGATTAAACATGAGCTCCTGCTGACGCATCTGCTGATTATGCATGCCGGTTTTGATCCGAATAATTTCATCCTCGATGCCGCGAAGGCCATTTTGCGAGGCATTCAATTGCCGGGACATTTCTTCTTTTTTGGTGGCCAGGCCTTCTAAGATCCCGCCCAGGGATGCTTTTTTATCCTGCAGCCCGTCAATGGCCTGCTGTAAAAGAACAATATCTTCCCTGACTTTAACTTTCTTAACTTCTACTTCACGGTTTTCAGCCTCGAAGCGGGCAATGTCAGCCAGATCACGGTCAAGATTTTGGGCATGCAGCTGCAGATTATCTTCATAACCTTTGCGTTTGTCGGATAAAGCCGAAATTTCAGTCTCTAATTGCGCAACGGATACATTTAATTCTTCCCGCTCCTGGGTCTTAGCAGCAATGGCATCGCGCTTAGATTTAATATCTTCCTGGCAGCGCGTGATCTGTCCGCCGATCCCTTCC
>CAYNGE010000188.1:0-2874 GCA_964396865.1 uncultured Planctomycetales bacterium | reverse complement strand
ATGGGAACCCGGCTTTGATGCGGGACAGGTAAAGCGGCAAGGGCTGCTTTGTGGTAGTATCAGCTTTGAAGATCTCTACAACTCTAGTCATGGGCCAATTCTACCCCAAACTTATACTCCCTGCAATTTATTAAATTAAGGAAAAGATCGCCCCCAGCCGGCTGGGCTTTAGGCGGCCTGAAGCTTATTGCAAAAAATTCGTCTCTATGATAAAGTTAAAAATAAGTCATGAAAATTGCATATCTTATTTTAGCCCATAAATACCCGCAACAATTACAACGCTTGCTTAACAGGCTAGACTCTCCCAATTGTGAATTCTTTGTCCATATTGACAAGAAATCCGGGATATCATCATTCAAAGGAATGCACTCTGAATTCTCTAAGATAAAATTCATTAAAAGAGAAGACGGCCAATGGGGCCGCATAGGGATCATCCGGGCCATTATCAACGGCCTAAAAATGGTCCCTGAAAAGCAATTTGATTACATATGCCTGGTTACCGGCCAATGCTACCCGGTCAAGAGCAAAGACGCCATCGAAAATTTCTTTAAATCAAATTATGGGAAAAGCTATATCAGCCATTTTCCCCTTCCATCGCCTAAAACCGACTGGCCCAACGGCGGGCTGGACAGGATCGAAAGATATCATTTTTACCTGGAGAAAAGCAGGACGTTTCCCCCCGATAGGCCGTCAACGACTTTGCAGGGAAAGGTCCTTGATAATATTTTTAAACTATATTTTAAAATGCCCCGGCAATTCCCTGAATATGTGCGCCCTTACGGGGGCTCTGCTTTTTTTGCGTTGACAATGGATAATGTCAGCTACATCCTAGATTTTCTAAAGAAACACCCTGATTATATGAAATATCACAAGTACACAATTTCAGCCGATGAAATATTTTTCCAGTCAATTTTGCTTAGCTCGGAAAACAAAAGGGTAAGCGGTATCGTTTGCGACGATCTGCGTTACGTGGATTGGAACAAGCCGGTCAGGCCGGCGATATTAGGCAAAGAAGATTTTAATGCGATCATAAATTCAGGCAAATTATTTGCCAGAAAATTCGATATGAATGTCGATTCAAAAATACTTGATATGATCGACGCGCATTGTTCTTACACTCCCCGAACGTAACGAAAACTCAAACTAAACTATATTTAACTGCCCGCGTTGTCCCTTCTTTCGTCACTATCCTTCCCTTAACCAAAGGCGCGATAAGCTGGTGCACACGGGCACGGTTAATTTTCATTTGTTTACAGATCTCCGCTGACCCTAATGTACCGTTTTTCTCCAATAAATTGAGTAATTCATTTTGCTTAGGGGTCAAAGCAATCTGTTTATACCTGCGCGTTTCTTCTTTAATTCGCTTAGAAACATGTCCAATGGCTTCCAGTAGACCCTTAGCTATATATTCGATCCAATACGTATAATCATTGTCCATTTCATGGGCCTGTTGGATCATGTCGTAGTATTTAGCTCTGTCAAAAGCGAAATATTCATCTAGCCCTAAAGTCCATAACGGATCATAATTATCGGCAAACAATATCCATTGGGATCCGGCGCGGGCCACCCGTCCATTGCCATCGACAAAAGGATGAATACTTACAAATTCATGATGAAAAATGGCACTGCGAATGACGGGATGTTCGTCCCTGTGTTGTTTTAACCATACAAAAAGGTCCTTCATCCCCTGTTTTACTTTTAATGGCCCTCTTGGCGTAAAAATGATTTGCCCTTTTGCGTTAACAACATAATTCTGTATGCCCCTATACCGCCCGCAACGTTCCTGCGGCAGAATATCTTTAGTCATCATTTCATGCAATTTGAGGAGCTTCCCCTCGCCTAACGAAGAACCTTTCTGTTGCAAAACCCACCGTAACGCTTTAATACAATTCTTAACTTCACGTTTTTGTTTTTCTTGGGCTACAATGTCCTTATCCGCTGACAAAGCCGCCACTTGAGCTAAAGAAAGCAGGTTTCCTTCTATCCAGGTAGATGAATGGACGCTGCGATTAAAACTGTCCTTGGCCACGCTTATTTTTAATGGGGATTTTTTGCCGATCTGCTCAATAAAGACCTTTTGGGCGGCGATCTCTTCGAGACACTTAATTAAAAATGGCGTGATACGATATGTCGGCTTAAACATAAATAAAGTTTAACATATTGTATAGGGTTTGTATAGTGAATTGTATAGGGCGTCATTTTAAGGCAGATCATACCCCTTTAACTCCTCCTCGATCGGGTAACGTCTCTTCCAGAAAACCGGCCTTCTCTTGCGGATCTTCTGGCCTTTCTCCTTATAGTCAGCCAGCGCTTCGATGTAATACCAAAATTCCTCTGGGGTCAAGTCTAGCTTCATAACACCTAGCAGGGCGAATGTGATCACGATTTTGCTGTTGCCCGGTCTCCAATGATTGATGACGCAATACCACGGGCTGGTGGGATCTTTCATATCTAAGCGCATCTTTGTGAAAAAGCAAAAATAGCCCTCGTTGCGTATATAGTTGATGACATCTCTTACAGCCTGCGGCGAAAAATGCCTGCCACTATCATTACTTTTAAGGCGGCAGGCCATTTTTGCGCATGTCGGGCAATAGGTGAACATTTTGCTTTTAAGACGCTTGCCGCACATGTCGCATATCCCTGTGCCGCGCGTTGGACAAATTTTGGCCTCTAAAACTGTCCCCGGCTCTTCAAAGGTATAATTATGGTCCCAATAGCGAAGCTTCCTTTTTCTTAACGGTATTTGATTGCGCTTAAAATTGGCCAGTGCGTTGACGATCCACCAAAACTCTTCTTCAGCAAGGTCTGTTTTCATGCCATTGATCAACGCGGAGGTGATCACGATCTTCCCTGGATCATGCGGCGCCCAATGGT
>CAYNGE010000187.1:356-2878 GCA_964396865.1 uncultured Planctomycetales bacterium | reverse complement strand
GTTAACCCTGTTTTCCATGGACTTTTCTTTCTTTTAAGACCGTTAAAATACGGGCAATGTCTCTTCTTAAATTACGAAAACTGGCCGGTTTCTCCACGCGCCCCATCTGGCGGTGGGATTCCATATCAAAAAGGTCCTTCTTTAACTGTTTTTCTTTGACCGATAATTCATCAGGACCTAAATTTTCTAAATCTTTCATTTTCATATAAAACCTTTTCCTGCTATTGGCCGCTTGAGCGAATAATGAACCTGGTTCTCACTGATAATTTAAAGGCGACTAAACGCAAGATCTGCTTGGCAAAATCTTGGGGCACGCCGCCTATTTCAAAAACAATCTTACCTCGCTTGACAACTGCCACCCAATGGTCCAAATCACCTTTGCCTTTACCCATACGGGTTTCCGCCGGCTTTTTGGTGATGGACTTATGAGGGAACGCGTTGATCCATAATTTTCCGGAACCGCGCAATTTGCGGGCCACAACCACCCGGGAAGCTTCTAACTGCCGAGCGGGAATAAATCCATTTTCAATGGCCTTCAAACCGTATTCGCCAAAATGCATCTGGGCGCCGGTGGTTGCAACACCGCGGGATTTTCCCTTTTGGGTTTTACGGTATTTGACTCTTTTAGGCATCAATAACATATTTTACCTCTCAAACAACTGTGTTCTCTGCCGGCGGGACTGCGGGGGCGCTTTGCGGCGCCTCTGCCGCTGTCGCTGCCACTGCCGCGGCTTGGATCTCTTCCTGATCTTTGATCACATCCCCTTTATAGATCCAGACCTTCACTCCAAGTAAACCGTAGGTCGTTAATGCCTCGGCAAAACCATAATCAATGTCCGCGCGAAAAGTATGCAGCGGGACCTTTCCTTCATGATATTTCTCGGTGCGGGCCATTTCAGCGCCGCCCAAACGGCCGGCACAGCGGATCT
Organism: uncultured Planctomycetales bacterium; assembly: GCA_964396865.1. GTDB lineage: Bacteria > Omnitrophota > Gorgyraeia > Zapsychrales > Fredricksoniimonadaceae > JABDGZ01. Next base: position 1,949 of record CAYNGE010000187.1, on the reverse strand, counting down.
TGATGCCTTTAGCGCCGGCGGCGCGGGACTGTTCAATGGCGCGCTTCATCGCGCGGCGAAAGGCCACACGTTTCTGCAGTTGAAAAGCGACGCCCTGGGCCACCAATTGCGCGTCCACATTAGGATTTTTAATTTCCTGGATATCAATGACGATCTTATCCGTGTCTTTTTTGGTAATATCTTTAAGCTCGGCGCGTAAACGGTCGATATCAGCCCCCCGGCGGCCGATGATGACCCCGGGACGCGCGGTATGGATACGCACTTTGATCTGCTCGGACACGCGCTCGATGATCATAGAAACCGCTGCCTGTTCAAATTTTTCACGGATATACTTACGGATCTTAAAGTCCTGTTTAATATTATCGGAATAATCACGGCGTTGGGCAAACCAAAGGCTGCGCCAATTTTTGGTATATCCGAGTCTTAGCACTAAAGGATGAACTTTTTGACCCACTGTTAATTTACTCCTTCTGAGATTTTGCCCCGTTTTTGGCGGGACTTCGCTTTTCTTGTTTGGCCTGCTGTGTTTTAAGATCTAAACCTACGGTTAAATGCGTTGTCCGGCGTAAGATCGGGGTGGCCCTTCCGAAAGAGGCCGCCCGAAAACGCTTCCAGGCACCGCCATGATTCGCGGTAATAGTCTTGATAAATAATTGCTCTTCGCTTAATCCCTTTTGCTTGGCATTGGAGACCGCGGAATCCAATACTTTCTTGACCAAAGCGCTTGCTCCCTTATTAATATGCGCCAACAGGGCGACCGAGGTCGCGACATCCTTGCCGCGGATGGCGTCACACACCTGGCGCATCTTCATAGAAGAGACTCTCAAATATTTTCCACGGGCCATAGCTATCATTTTTTCTGCATCGCTTTCTTGGCTTTGACACCGCCATGCGCTCTAAAAGTACGAGTGGCGACAAAATCCCCCAATTTCATACCCACCATATTTTCCGTTACAAACACCGGCATATGTTTGCGGCCATCATGCACGGCAAACGTATAACCGACAAAATTAGGAATGATCGTTGAACGGCGCGACCAAGTTTTGATCGGCTGGCGCTGACCGCTGGCAACGACTTTATCAAATCTGCGCGTCAAAGATGCTTCGACATATGCCCCTTTTTTAACTGAACGGCCCATTTTACTTTGTCCTTCTTCTAACGATCATTGGGTTGGAATATTTACGGCGACTGCGCGTCTTTTTTCCCTTCGTCGGCTTACCCCAAGGAGTGACCGGATGAGGGTTGCCCTGAGGGGATTTGCCCTCTCCTCCGCCGTGCGGATGATCTACCGGATTCATAACAACCCCGCGAGACTGCGGACGGCGGCCTAGCCAGCGGCTGCGCCCAGCTTTACCGATCGAAACTGTTTCATTCTCCACATTGCTTAACTGCCCGATAGTGGCACGGCAATCAATGGATACTTTGCGCACTTCACTGGAAGGCAGACGCAAATGAGCGAGGCGGCCTTCTTTGGCGATCAATTGCGCGGATGTCCCGGCGCTTCTGGCTAACTGACCGCCATTGCCCGGTTTTAATTCGACATTATGAACGCCGGTGCCGAGCGGAATTTTAGAAAGCGGCAGGCAATTGCCG
>CAYNGE010000187.1:0-346 GCA_964396865.1 uncultured Planctomycetales bacterium | reverse complement strand
GTGCTGACGATCACATGGCCGACCCTTAGATCAACCGGCGCTAAAATATAAGCCCGGGCTTTATCACTTTTATACGCAATGAGCGCAATACGGCAGGTACGGTTAGGATCATATTCGATCCCCAGCACTTCGGCCGGATCGTCGATGCGGGTCCGCTTGAAATCAATGACGCGATACATGCGCTTATGCCCCGAGCCCCGATGACGCGAGGTGATGCGGCCATAAGAATTACGGCCGCCGGAACTTTTTAAAGGCAAAAGCAGGGATTTTTCCGGCTTGCCCTTAGTCAATTCACTGAAATCCGGCAGCGCCGCGTGACGGACGCTATTGTTAAATGGTTTAAAAC
>CAYNGE010000186.1:0-2887 GCA_964396865.1 uncultured Planctomycetales bacterium | reverse complement strand
GTATGCATGACGCGGTCCATGATAAATGCCGCTCTTGCCATATAACCCGTATCTTCAAAGAAAGAAATAAAAAGAAAAAGGATCAGGATATTGGGTAAAAATGCCAGAACGCCGCCTGTCCCTGAAATGATACCGTCGACTACCAGCTCCCTGATAATGCCGTGAGGTATGACAGCAGTAAAATATTTACTGACCAAACCGACGCCGTTGCTTATCCAAATCTGGGGATAAGCGCCTAACGTAAAGGTCGCCTGAAACATCAGCCAAAGCAGGCCAAGGAGAATGGGGATCCCCAAAATACGGTTAGTCAAAACTTTATCAATTTTATCCGATATCGCTATTCTATTAATGTTCTTATGGGTATAAACTTCCTGCAAAAGCCCGTTGATAAATCCATAGCGGCGGTCGGCGATGATGTTTTCTGTTCCATCATTTAATATGGTTTCCAGATGGACCTGACTTGCCCTGACTTGCTTTAAAACGGCCTCTTTATTAACGGAGGCGGCGTTGATCTCCTTAATAACTTCATTGTCCCCCTCAAGAAGTTTGACCGCAAGCCAGCGCGTTGATAAACGACCGTCCGCCAGCGTGCTGTCTTTTCTAATTTCGGCCTGTATCTTTTTTATTTCTTCTTCCCCTTCATTGCCATAACTAATATGGATATGCCTTAAAAGCGGTGCTTTATTTTCATAAATAGCAACGACTTCCTGGAGCAAATCAAAGATCCCTTGGCCCCGGTTGCCTACGGTGCTCACAACAGGCATGCCTAAAAGTTCCCCTAGTTTCGTTTGATCGATCGTGATGCCCTTGTGTTTGGCTTCATCGCTCATATTGAGGGCCACCACTGTTTTACTTTTAAGTTCGATCAATTGGGTCGTTAAATAAAGGTTCCTTTCCAGGTTGGTCGAATCGATGATGTTAATGATCACATCGGGTTCCCGAAGAATAAAATCCCTCACCACGATCTCTTCCATAGAAAAAGCTGTAAGACTATACGTTCCGGGAAGGTCAACCACCTTAATTTCATATCCCCCGTATTTGACCGTTCCTTCTTTTCGTTCGACGGTGACCCCCGGCCAATTTCCGACTTGCTGACGGCTTCCGGTCAGTGCGTTAAAAATACAGGTTTTCCCCGCATTGGGATTTCCGCAAAGACCGACAATGATCGTTTTATTTATAGACATGGACTTCCTTGGCTTCATCGCGTCTTAAAGACAAATGGTATCCTTTAAGGACTAATTCCATGGGATCTCCCAAGGGCGCAACTTTTTGTATATAGATCCTCGTGCCTTTGACAAATCCCATTTCAAGCAGTCTTTTTTTAACGGCCATCTCTCCGGTCACCTTAAATACCTTACATTCGCCTTTGACAGCCACCTTGCTTAAAATAGTAGTATTCATAACACCTTTCTCACTTATATATATGCGCATATATTCATATGTTATACCAAAAAAAACTATTGCTCTGTAACATGCTTTAAACCGTCTTTAAGCAGAAAGTTCATATGGATGTCATCTAGTGAATAATGAGAGACTTTCCCTTCCTTACGTAACCTTACTAATTTCATGTCCCGCAAGACCCTTAGTTGATGAGACACTGCGGAGGGTGAGATGTTTAAAAGTACGGCGATCTCGCCTACGCATAACACCTTTTTGGAAAGAGCGAATATGATCTTTGTCCTGGTGGGGTCCCCTAAGACCTTGAATGCGGCGGCAAGATCGGTCATGATCTTATCGGACTTCATCTGTTTCCTGACCTCGCCTATCCTGTTTTCGTTATCTTGTTTTACGTCCATCGGGACTTCCCCTCTTATATGAATATCTGCTCATATATAATAATACCATAAATAAAGGCGACGGACACCTTTATTCTTCTTTCCTTAGGATCAATCTTTGGCCCTGTTGGTCTAATGTAAAATGATATTTATTTAAAAATGACAGACCCAGCAAGCCGTCTTTAAAAGCTCCCTCGATCGCGTTATTGCTCTCAAGTAAAACAGTGGCCGGAACATCTTGCGCTTCTATATCTCCAAGCTGCAAACTGTTTAATGAAATTTCAGCTGCCTTATATTTACCGTTTAAAACAGCAACCTCTGCTGTTTTGGCCCCATTAACATTAAGATCCAACAGCTGGATAAACCGGGATGATAACAGAACAACCGGGGCCCCTGTATCGACAACCAGGAAGGCGTGCACATTATTATTAAGGACCGCATCCACAAAAAAATGACCGGCATTGTCAGAAATAAGCGGTATACTGGCACCTTCGGCGTCTTCCCTTTTTCTTTGTTCTTGCGCGGCTATATCATCGCTAAGCTGCTCTTTGGCGGCCATGATCTTTGAAGAAGAACCCTCCGCCTGCGCTTCTTGCAAAACCTGACGGTCAGAGGCGATGATATCACTTTGGGCCCAAAGGGCCTTGGAGAGCCATAGGCCGGATGCAATTAAAACAATAAAAATAATGGTAAATTTTTTCATTTGCGGTCAATTTGTTCTAAGACAAAACTCGACAAATTCAGATGAAACTTTTTGCGCAGATCTTTGATCTCATTGAGCAGGCCCTGATTATTTTTATTATACTCCAATAGGCCTATCAGATGATACACCTTACGCGTGGCCCATTCGTAAGCGATACGGCTGTCCCCCCGGGACGCTTGAGACACATCATCCCTGATCAGATACTGTTTGAGCCCGTCTTTGGCGTCCCCATAAAGCTGTAAATAAAACAATTGTTCCTTGGTGTAACGGCCGTACAAAACAAAATGAGAGCCTTTAAAAAAATCCGGAAGCAGTTTGGGGTAAATTTCTTCGGAGTCAAGGCCGCTGACATAATAACGCAAGTTTATCAGCACCGGGTCTTTGATCTGTGTATACAGATCGATGATAC
>CAYNGE010000185.1:0-2900 GCA_964396865.1 uncultured Planctomycetales bacterium | reverse complement strand
GTTAAGCGCAAATTGACGGGCCAATTTCCGTACCTGAAATTTGGTTAAACCGCCCAAAGGGAACAATACCGATGCTAAAGCCTCTTTTTTAATGCTGTATAAAAAATAAGACTGGTCTTTTTTAATGTCCACGGCCTTTTTTAATTCATGGCAGCCGCAAACCTTGTTAAATTCGATCTTACCGTAATGGCCTGTGGCTAAATAGTCCGCGCCGAAGAGCTTGACTTTTTCCAAGAGCGTGCCGAATTTCAAATACCGATTGCAGCGCACGCAGGGGTTGGGCGTACGTCCGCTTAAATACTCTTCGGTGAAATCATCAATGACGTACTCATTGATATCATGGGCGAAATCTAACACCTGATGCGGGATTTGGAGGATGTCCGCCGCGCGCTGGGCATCCGCCATGCCGTCAATGCCGCAGCAGGAAGCCTTGCAATCGTCGCGCATGATATTAAAATTCATGGTCACCCCGATCGTATTGTAGCCGGCCTCTTTGATAAGCCCGGCTGCTACCGAGGAGTCCACCCCTCCGCTCATGGCAACATAAACTGTCTTATCTTTATTATTCTTCATAAGATTTTTTCAATTTTTAAGCCACTCTCGCGGTAAACTGCGGCACGTCCTTGGGGATCCACTTCAAAAGCCACTGCTTTTGCTGTTCAGAAAGAGGGCTTTTTACGCTATGGGGAGAGGGCCAGCAAATAAAATTACAACCTAATTTCCTGCCTAACAAATAGGCATTATAAAGATATTCGTATGTCCATCGGACCCAATAATTCGTTCGATACAGTTCTGAGATATGCTCTTTACGGCCAGCTTGTCCTAATGTCTCATTTATTATTTTAACATTATCATCCATAGGATTAAGGACTTCGGAAAACACTTCAACCGGATCTAATGGCGCAACGCTTCTTAAAACCTCTTCAACCGTCCCAAGATTATGGAAAGGCATAACAGGCGCTACGGCGACATACACTGGGATGCATCTGTCTACTGCCCTTTCAAGCATCGTTACTCTGCGTGTCGGTGCTGTAGCGCCGGGTTCTAAAATACGCGCTAATTTATCATCCAAATAAGGCAAAGACGTGCCTAATATCACTTGGCCCGTATAGTTCTGTAATATATCAAAATCCCTCTCCACAAGCGCTGAACGTGTTTGTATCCTTACCGTATGCCCTGCTTCTAAAACAAGCTTAAGAATTTCTCTGGTCAATCTTAATTTTGATTCAATTGGGCTATAACAGTCCGTCAGAAAACTGACTAAAATGATCCCATTCCCCCATTTGGTTGAATTACGGCGAGGATCAAATGTTTTTAATTCTTTTTTAAGACGACCAATAATGCCTTCCTTGGGAAATATATACTTCCCCCAATCACGTTGACTGTGTCCATTGTTGATGAATTTCACGCCGGGCATGGCCGGGCAATAGCAATGCTTGCACCCATGCTCGCAGCCGACATAAGGATTGATCACCCAGTCCCCCAGGCTCTTTTTCCAAAGTTTAGATTCAGAAATAATCGCCATACGTTTGTATTTTAAAACAACTCCCCCTGCCCTTGATGATCTTTCTTAGATATTTTTTCCCAATAGTCCAGCCCCCGGGGATGCTTGGAAGCAAAAAGCAAAAAATACATCTCTGCGTTCTTGCTATTGTGGACAGTTATGTTTCTAAACTCTACGGTTCCATAACCTAATTCCCCAATCCTTGCCTTGTAGGCTTCGATCACATCACGCGGCTCTTTTAACCTGGACAGATCAAAATCAGTTCCCATAAAACGGGCCAACTTGGAAAATTCTCCTTGCCCGCGATAAATTTCAAAATTTCTCTTAATATCCATTCCATACTGGATATTCATCAATAAATCAACCCCATTAGGAACCTTAGACAAGGCTTTAATTGTCTCAAAATGTATGTCAATATCGGTCGGATCAATGAACGCTAAATTTAAATTACCCGGCGGCATTCGAGCCGCTATATTATTAATACTCGCATTAGAATCATCCTGGATAAATTCAATTAAATGTATTTTGGGAGAATTGGCGCACCGTTTGTTCAGGGCATTGAATAGCTCAGATGTTTCTTCCACAAAAATATACTTACTGAAATTATACTGCAAGGCCAATAAAGGAGACCCATCGAGCTCTAAGCCGTTCTGCTCAATAAGACAACGTCCAGGGCCGGCAAACAGATCAATAAATGTTAGCCGACCTGCCCACTTTTTGCCCATGCCAATCGTAAAAATCTTGGCGTATTGTTCCAGATAATGATGTTTCTTTTTGATCCAAATACCGCTAGGCCGGACAGGCAACCCATCAATACTTGAAAGGACTATTTCTTTTGACATGACACTGCCCCCTTTTGATTGGAACGTTAACAACACATTGCGTCTTGGGGGTAGACACAAATTTTAGGTTTAAATTAAAAACGGTTGGGGGAAACCGATGGCTATTTTTTACCACAATTTACAGATTCATTCAATATTTAATATTCTCTGCTTTTAAAAATCCGGAGGCGCCGAATAGGATGTTTATTTTTCCAGCGGCGAATTAAGCTTAAGCGTCAGGAGAGAACTATTCTTGGAATTTTCCAGCTTGACTTCAGAGGGAGAAATATCAACGACCTGCCAATCGCCGATCATGGCGTCTTTCTCCACCAGCTTCCCGTTAATGATAGCTGAAGGGGAATCGGCGCTGTATATGATCCCTTTAATGGAAAGATCCGAAATAGAAGCATTATCACCGCCCGTGCCCGCCGTTTCCCGGGAAACCGGATTAAGGACCTGCCGGCTGACGACGGTTTTTTCTTTAACCGGCTGCCGTATCGGGATATTTGTATTTCTAAAAAATAACAAAAGAGTCAAAGCGCTAAAGATCAATAAAAGCCCCGTAACCAAATAAG
>CAYNGE010000184.1:0-2930 GCA_964396865.1 uncultured Planctomycetales bacterium | reverse complement strand
TGGGCCTACATTTAATCCATGGAATTTGCAATGCGTGCCCGGCGGCTCCAGCGGCGGCAGCGCGGCATCAGTGGCCGCGGATGAAACCATATGGGCTTTGGGTTCTGACACCGGCGGTTCCATCCGTCAACCCGCGTCTTTTTGTGGTGTTGTCGGATTGAAACCTACCTACGGCCGTGTTTCGCGTTACGGCCTTATTGCCTTTGCCTCAAGCCTGGATCAAATCGGACCTTTGACCAAAGATGTGCGGGATTGCGCTTTACTGATGAATATTATTTCCGGTCATGATGAGCGTGATTCGACATCTGTCAATTGTCCTGTGCCGGACCATACTAAAGCTTTAGTTAATGATGTGCGGGGGCTGAAGATCGGCATATCCCAAGAAGCATTTGGCGAAGGATTAGATGCCGAGGTGAGGCGATGCGTCCAGGATGCGCTTGATCATCTTTCGAAACTCGGCGCTGTTATCAAACAAGTGTCCCTGCCGCATACGCCTTATGCCGTAGCTACTTATTATCTTATTGCCACTGCCGAGGCCAGTTCCAATTTGGCGCGTTTTGACGGGGTGCGCTATGGCTTGCGTGCACAATCCGGCAGTACGCGTAAAAATGCCCTTGTGGACATGTATGAGGAAACCCGTGCCGCGGGGTTTGGGACCGAGGCCAAGCGCCGCATTATGCTGGGCACCTATGCTTTGTCGTCCGGCTATTATGATGCTTACTATTTGCGCGCTCAAAAGGTGCGCACGCTCATCAAAAATGATCTGGATGAAGTTTTTAAAGATTGTGATGTGATCGTAACTCCGACATCCCCTTCGGCCGCTTTTAAAGTAGGGGAGAAGATCAGTGATCCTCTATCGATGTACTTATCCGATATTTATACAATTCCGGCCAATTTGGCGGGCATTCCGTCGATCTCCATCCCTTGCGGATTTTCTAAAAGCGGTTTACCCATAGGTTTGCAATTAATGGCCAAAGCTTTTGATGAAGAAATGCTTTTGAGGGTTTCGTACACGTATGAGCAAAATACCGAATGGCACACCCGCAAACCCAAATTATGAGCAACTTTGAAACCGTCATAGGACTTGAAGTCCATTTGCAGTTAAACACCAAGAGCAAGATCTTTTGTTCTTGCCTTAATCAATACGGCTGTGCTCCAAATACCAATGTCTGCCCGGTATGTTTAGGGCTGCCGGGCACCTTGCCGGTATTAAATCAACAGGCATTGCTTTATGCCATTAAAGTGGGCCTGGCCCTTAACGCCCAGATCAATCCTTTTATCAAATTTGACCGTAAGAATTATTATTATCCTGATCTGCCCAAAGGTTATCAAATTTCCCAGTATGATCTTCCCGTCGCTAAAGACGGATTTTTGATGATCAAGAGCCAGTCTGTTCCCAAGCGCATCGCGATCAGGCGGGCCCATTTGGAAGAGGATGCCGGAAAGCTGGTGCATGACAATACGTCCGGATGCTCTTTGGTGGATTATAACCGTACCGGCACGCCTTTAATTGAGATCGTCACTGAGCCGGACCTAAGATCTCCCCAAGAAGCCTATGATTATCTTAATACGTTGAAATTGATACTGCAGTATTTGGGAGTTTCAGATTGCGATATGGAAAAGGGAAGCCTGCGCTGTGACGCGAATGTTTCCATACGCCCGGCGCAAACAACGGCTTTGGGCACTAAAACGGAATTAAAAAATATGAATTCATTCCGCGCGGTCAAGATGGCTTTGGAATATGAGGGTGAGCGCCAGAAGCAGACACTCGCATCAGGCGGAAAGATCGCGCAGGAGACCTTGTTGTGGAATGATGAAAAGGCCATGACCGTCACTATGCGCTCTAAAGAGCAGGCCCATGATTACCGGTATTTCCCGGACCCGGACCTGGTGCCTTTTACGATCGATCAAAAGATCATCGACGGTGTGCGTGCTCAATTACCGGAGCTGCCTCAGGCTAAATTTTTGCGTTTTGTAAGCCAATACGGCCTTTCAGAATATGATGCTAATATGCTGGTCGCTGACGGCGGCATGGCTGATTTTTTTGAGGCCGCGGCCAAAGAATATCCTCAGGCCAAGAAAGTAGCCAATTGGCTGGCCGGGCCGGTATTTAAAGAACTCAATAGCCGTCATGTGTCTATCGGGCAATTGAAAATATCTCCTATGGCCCTGGTTGCATTGATAAAGAAAGTTGAGGAAGGGGTTGTCAGTAATTTAGCCGGCAAAGATGTTTTGACCGCCATGCTTGATAGCGGCCGTAGCGCGGATGAGATCATTAGAGAGAAAGGGTTGGCCCAGGTTTCGGATGATTCGGCTTTGCTTGCGATCATTGATGAAGTGATCGCTCAAAATTTGAGCTTAGTAGAACAGATCAAGTCGGGCAAGCCTAACGCCGTTGGATTTTTAGTAGGACAGGCCATGAAGAGATCATCCGGCCGTGCCAATCCCAAAAAATTAAATGAATTGATCACCAGGAGAATCGCTGATGCCTAAAAAAAATTTGACATGGGGAATCATTTTAGCAGTTTTATTGGGAGCCGCTACTATAGGCGCTTCGCAGGTCGCCGCTAAAAGTGCCAATGACCTATATTCCAATGTGGAACTTTTCAGTTATGCTCTGACTACCGTCCAGTCGGAATATGTCGATGAGAAGAGTCCTCAAGATCTGATCTATGGGGCGCTTCGAGGCATGCTCTCCGCACTTGACCCGCACAGCCAATTCATGGACCCTGACGAGTACAAAGATCTTAAAACTGAAACCGAGGGAAAATTCGGCGGGCTTGGTGTTGAGATCTCCATTAAAGACAATTTATTGACGGTCATCGCTCCGATAGAAGATACGCCGGCCTGGAAGGCGGGGATCAAGGCCGGGGACCGTATCGTTAAAATAGGCCATGATGTGACCCGGGACATGAGTTTGGATGATGCGG
>CAYNGE010000183.1:0-2933 GCA_964396865.1 uncultured Planctomycetales bacterium | reverse complement strand
TCTATTTTTTTGATAATTATATCACCGTGACCCAGGACGGCCACGCGGATTGGGATCAAATTGAACATCAGATCAACGATGTTGTTTTGAAATACGCGGAAAGTCATAATCCTAACTTTCAGGTTGAGGAAGATGAAAAACCCGCGGCAGTGATCTCTGATGATCCGGAAATCATCAAGATCAACGCGATCTTAGATAATACCATCCGTCCCGCTTTGCAAATGGACGGCGGGGACATTCAGATCGTAAGTTTTGACGGCCTGAATTTGACGGTCAATTATCAGGGAGCCTGCGGTTCGTGCCCATCTACGATGGGAACGATCAGGGCCATCGAGAATATTTTGCGCAATGAATATAATCCTGAGATCGTCGTGCAGAGTGATGGAAGTCTGCCGGGAGGTGAGTATTATGGAGGAACTTACTAAGAAAAAATGCGTGCCTTGCGAAGGCATCGGCAGGGCCTATGAGTCCAAAGAAGTCCAGGGACGTTTGGGTGAAATTCCAGGCTGGGCCTTGGAGATTGACGGTAAAAGCATTTGGCGTCAATTTACGCTCAAAAATTTTGTTATGGCGGTGGATATGATCAATAAGATCAAAGACATTGCCGAGGATGAAATGCACCATCCGGATCTGCATTTGACCGGGTATAAAAAATTAAAAGTGGTTTTAAATACGCATGCGCTTGGCGGAATTACAGAGAATGATTTGATCGTGGCCGCTAAGATCAATCAATTGGGGATGTAAAGATATGTTTAAGATCAACCGTAAATTAGAGTACGCCTTAATTTCCTTAAGGCATATGAGCGCCAAATCGCCCGGCCAGTTGACATCGGCCAAGGAAATTTGCGACATTTACCGTACGCCTTTTGACCCTACATCCCGGGTGCTGCAGGTCATGGCCCAGTATGAGATCGTGCGTGCCGAGCAAGGAGCCCATGGCGGTTATCAGATCCTTAAAGACCTTTCGAAAATCACGCTTCATGAATTGACCCAAATTATCGAAGGGCCGATCCAGATCGTTAATTGCTTTCATGGTAATTATTCGCATTGCGATATAACCTCCAGCTGTAATGTGATCTCGCCCATGCTTAATTTAAACGAAAGGATCTCAGCGCTGATGAAGACTATCAGTGTCAGCGACTTGATCTCTTCGCGCAACCAAGGTGAAAGGCAGATCCGTTCTAAGCCTTATCAGGGAGTTTAGGCAGAGGAATAATATATGGCGGATGTCATTAAACAAAAAGAGTTGGAAGAAAATAAATTAGCCGCGGGCATTTACCGTTATGGGTTTCATACGGATATCGATGAAGACAAACCGCCCAAAGGTCTTAATGAAGATACTGTGCGTCTTATTTCCGCTAAGAAGAAAGAACCTGAGTGGATGCTTCTTTGGCGCCTAAAGGCCCTGCGTCATTGGCAGAACATGCAGGAGCCCAAGTGGGCCAATTTTAAATATGGGCCCATTGATTATCAGGATATCTTTTATTATTCCGCGCCCAAGCAGAAAAAGACAAGTCCCGCAAACCTGCAAGAGGTTGACCCAAAGTTGCTTGCGACCTTTGACCGCCTGGGGATCCCCTTGACCGAGCAAAAACGTTTAACCGGCGTTGCGGTGGATGCTGTTTTTGACAGCATTTCAGTGGGGACCACCCATCAGTCAGAGTTAGCCAAACACGGCGTTATTTTCTGTTCCATGTCCGAGGCCGTTATCCATCATCCGGACCTGGTCCAAAAATATTTAGGGTCTGTGGTGCCTTATACGGACAATTTTTTTGCTTCTTTAAATGCGGCCGTGTTTTCGGACGGCTCATTTTGCTATGTTCCCAAAGGAGTGCGGTGTCCGCTGGAGCTTTCCACTTATTTTCGTATCAATGCCGAAGATACCGGCCAGTTTGAGCGTACTTTGATCGTCGCTGAAGATAGCAGTTATGTCAGTTATCTGGAAGGATGTACCGCGCCTATGCGCGACACCAATCAATTGCACGCGGCGGTCGTGGAGCTGGTGGCTTTAGACAATGCCGAGATCAAATATTCGACGGTACAAAATTGGTATTCCGGGGACAATGAAGGCAATGGAGGCATTTATAATTTTGTCACCAAGCGCGGCAAATGTGCGGGGATCAATTCCAGGATCTCCTGGACCCAGGTGGAAGCAGGCAGCGCCATCACCTGGAAATACCCCAGCGTCATTTTGCAGGGAGACAACTCCATCGGCAAATTCTACTCCGTGGCGTTGACTAATCATCATATGGCCGCGGATACTGGCACTAAGATGATCCATATCGGCAAGAATACCAAGAGCACTATTGTTTCCAAAGGCATAGCTTCGGAATATGCGCGCAATAGCTACCGCGGTCTGGTTAAAGTCATGCCGACTGCAGATGGGGCGCGCAACTTTTCTCAATGCGACTCCCTGCTGGTAGGAAACAATTGCTGTGCCAATACGTTTCCTTATATGGAGATCAAAAATAACACGGCTGTCGTGGAACATGAGGCGTCAACCTCAAAGATCAACGCAGAGCAGATGTTTTATTTGCGCTCCCGAGGTTTGGATTTGGAAGAGTCGGTGTCGCTTATTATCAATGGTTTTTGCAAGGATGTCTTTAAAGAACTGCCTTTGGAGTTTTCCGTAGAGGCGGTCAAATTATTGGAGATGAAATTAGAAGGGAGCGTAGGGTAATGTTAGAGATCAAAGATCTACACGCCGGTATCGAAGGCAAGGAAATCATCAAGGGCGTTAATTTGAGGGTCAATGCCGGAGAAGTGCACGCCATCATGGGGCCCAACGGCTCAGGCAAGAGCACTTTGGCTAAAGTGATCGCTGGTCATCCGCAATATACAGTCACCGGGGGCACCATTGAATATGAAGCCAATCTCAAGAAACTTAATTTGGTGGGGATGGAACCTGATGAGCGCGCCTGTGAAGGCGTGTT
>CAYNGE010000182.1:0-2939 GCA_964396865.1 uncultured Planctomycetales bacterium | reverse complement strand
ATCCGGCCCGGAAATCGTCACATACCCGGGATAATTTTCCACCTCGGTTGTCGTTGTTAACTGACCGCCCGCGGGCAGGCCGGCGGCAAAGGCCCCTTCAAAGACCAAAGGATCCAATTTGGCGCGGGCCGCGTAAATGGCGGCGGTATACGCCGCGGGGCCGGAACCTATAATTATGAGATTTTCCATAGTATTAGATTATAAACCTATCCAGGATTTTTGATGGATCTTTTTTATCAGCTTTATCTCTTAAGCCGCGCAAGATTTCATCATAACGGGGCTTATTTTTATTCTGGAAAAACAGGCCAAAGTAGCGCCGATCTGCCTTCCCATACTCAAAGGCTTTGCTTAAATTCGAAGGGTCATGAAGGACGACTTCGGTTTTGTCCGCCAGACGGCGGTCCGGCTCAATGCCATCGGGATGCTTTAAAAAAGAAAACCAATTCGAATCCTTATGATTGAAATTGTCCGGATCAAAATGCGGACAGCGCTGGGAAATATGCACAAAAGCAAAACCCGGATGATCAAAAGCTTTTTTTATGGTGTTGGCCAAATGATCCGGGATCCAGTCCGCGGTGGAAGCCACGAAAGAGGCCCCCAACCCCAAAGCCAGGGCCACAGGATTTATGGGATCCAAATACGTTCCCTGCGGCTGTGTCATAGTGGGATGATCGCGGCGGGTCGTCGGAGATGTCTGGTTTTTGGTCAAGGCATACATTTCATTGTCATACAACAAAAATACGCATTTAAAATTCTTATTAATGCCGTGGATGAGATGATTTCCCCCGATACTTAAAGCATCCCCGTCGCCGGAATGGACAAATACATTCAATTCCGGACGGGCCAAAGCGACGCCTAAAGCAACCGGAATTGGACGGCCATGGATCGAATGAACGCCATAGGTGTTAAAATAATTCGGCGCGCGGCCTGAACAGCCGATCCCCGAGATATTGACCGTTTGTGCAGGCTGTAAGTTGCGGTCAACAATAAAACGTTTTAAACCCATGATAATACCAAAATCCCCGCAACCCGCGCACCATCGAGGATTTTCAGTATGCAGGTCTTTAACAGTGACCGGCCCGTGGGCCGGGTTAGACAATGGGCCGCTCATGATCGAAGGACCTCCTGGATCCTTTTTAAAATGATCCTGGGACGTACCGGCCGGCCGGTGGCCTCGGCGATCAGCGGATGGATATCATTTAAAGTTTCCGCCCTTAACAACAAAGCCAGCGGAGAGGGTTTGAGCATATCGCCGTAAGCCCCTTCCACGGTCACCACTTTCTTATATTTAGCAAAAACGTCTTTAAGCATCAGCGGCAAAGGATACACGATACGCAAATTCATGCCCGAGGCCGGCACCCCTTGTTTTTCACACAAGCCAATGGCCTCTTCAAGGACCCCCCGGGTCGACCCCCATCCCACGACTAAGATCTCATTCGTGTCAGGGCCGAAGGTTTCCGGCACTGTCAACGCGCGGCGAAGCGCATGTATTTTCTCATTACGCACCGCGTGGGAACGCTGATGATGATTTGCAAAATAACTGACCTTGCCGTTCTGGTCGGTATTAAGCCCGGTCACCCGGCACATGCCGCCCTCGGTGCCGGGGAGGGTTTGTTTGGCGCGGACCATTTCTATGGGCCCGGTCAAACGTTTCATATGAAAACGCTCAAACACAAAATCCGGGACCTCATCTACGTTCTTCATTTGGACCAAAGGAAATTTGGCGACCACTTTATAACTGTTGGCCGTCTGAAAATCGCTTAAAATAAATACCGGCACCCGTAATTTTTCGGTGAGATACCTGGCCAGATGCGGCGCGTAGAAGCAGTCAATGACATTGGAAACGCTGATGATGACTTTAGTGTAATCGCCATGGCTGCCGCACAAAACCGCCAATAAATCCGACTGCTCGGTCTTGGTAGGCATACCCGTCGATGGGCCGGCACGCTGCGCGTCAATGACGATCAAAGGGATCTCCGATGCCTCGGCAAAACCGATAAATTCCTGTTTTAAAGACAATCCCGGGCCGGAGGTCGCGGTCACCGCAGGCATCCCGGCATAATAAGAACCGATGGCACAACCGATGGCCGCGATCTCATCTTCCGCCTGATGGACCAAACCGCCGTAAGACGGCAAAACTTTGGCCAACGTATGCATAATGGTGGAGGCCGGCGTGATCGGATACCCGGAATACAATCTGATCCCGGCATCGATGATCCCCATGCTTAAAGAACTATTACCATCGATGAGTATTTGCTCCCCCCGACGCTTATGGCTACAGACCTCGACACGGAAATTAATTTTTTCTTTGGCCAATTGATAGCCGTTGCGGTAAAGAGTGATATTTTTAGCCAAGATATCTTCTTTGAGTATCTTGCCGAATGTTTTAATGATCTCATTTTCGACGATCCCCTCGTCCATGTTGTAAATATAGGCCAGCATGCCTAAATAATGCAGATTCTGACCGCGGCCGCCTAATTCTTTGACGATCTTCTGGGACCGCGGATCTACATTAAAAGGGACCACGCTTATGCCGAGCTTAACACAACGCTTAAGCACCGCTTCATAGGAATCCGGATTAGCTTCCTGATCCCCCATGTCCAACAAAACTTTGGCATCGCGATTAAACTCATTATCATCCAAACGGCAATCCAAAACGACTTCATGCGCGGCCAAGATCAAATCCGTATCATTGCCGATATTGGTGATGTCGAAATCTGCCAGGCGGATAATGACTCCCGAAAGGGCCGGACGGCTTCTGGGCGGCGGAGAAATTTCGGCGGGGATCATCGGCTCTACATAAACGTATTGACCCATGCTCACAAAAGCCCCGAGCAGAATATCCCCGGCTTTCTGAGCACCTGTGCCTGCATCCATGATCAACTCAAATCTAGTGACAGGACGGTTCTCGGTGGACATTTAAACCTTAAAATTTTTGG
>CAYNGE010000181.1:0-2956 GCA_964396865.1 uncultured Planctomycetales bacterium | reverse complement strand
AAATCCCAACTTCTCGGCTTCTTTGACCCGGCAAGCCAATTGAGCCACACTCCTGACCTCGGCGGAAAGACCGACCTCCCCTAAAATGGCCGTGTCATGCGGCACGACCCGGTCCAATAAGGCGGAGGCCACCGCCAAACTGACGCCTAAATCCGCGGCAGGGTCCATCACTTTAACTCCACCGACGACATTTAAAAAAATATCTTTATCCCCTAAATTAAGTCCCAGTTTTTTCTCCAATACCGCTGCCAATAAACTTAAACGATTGGGGTCAAACCCCTGGGCTTTCTGGCGCACCATGCCAAAAGTGCTATGACAGACCAGTCCCTGAATTTCGACCAAAAAAGGCCTGGTACCCTCAAGAATAGGCACGACCACCGAACCCGGGGAATCTCCGGGCCGCTCACAAAGAAAAATTTCCGAAGGGTTTAAAACTTCCTGCAAACCCGAAGCCGTCATCTCAAAAACACCGATCTCATTGGTGGAACCGAAACGGTTCTTGTTGGCCCGCAGCACGCGGTATGACGAATAATGCTCACCTTCAAAATAAAGCACGGTGTCCACCATATGTTCCAGTACCCGCGGACCCGCCAACATACCATCCTTAGTAACATGGCCGATGATAAAAAGAGCGACCCCTCTTGATTTGGCCAGCTGGGTCAAAACCGCGGCGCTTTCCCTGACCTGGGCGACAGATCCCGGAGAAGAGACCACTTCGGCTAAATGCACCACCTGAATTGAATCAATGATCACGACCGAGGGCTTGAGTTCATTAATATAACCGGAGATCGTCTCCACATCGATCTCATTGACAATGAGAAAATTATCATTGGCCCCTTGGGCCACGCGATCGGCGCGCATCTTGGACTGTTTGACCGATTCTTCTCCGCTGACATACAAAACTTTTAAGCCTGCCCGCGCCAAAGTCAAACCTACCTGCAAAACGATCGTAGATTTACCGATCCCCGGGTCCCCGCCGATCAAAGTCACAGAACCCAAAACAATGCCTCCGCCCATGACCCGGTCGAATTCCCCGATACCGGTCAGGTAGCGATTTTCCGGGTCCGCATCAACTTCTTTTAAAAGAACAGGGGCTGTGATCGCTTCCGCCGCTATTTGAACGCGCATCTTTCCGGAGTCAACCTGAGGGGACAACGCCTCCTCAACATAAGAATTCCATTCCCCGCAACCGGGGCATTTACCCACCCAGCGCGCGGATTGAGAACCGCAGCTCTGACAAACAAATACTGTTTTGGTCTTCATTGATGTCACTAAGACTTAGGCCGGTACAGTAGTTTCCAAGGATTGGCTTTTAAATCCGCAGTGAGTTCATCGAGATTGTTATATATAGACTCATCGGTAAGCAGCCGTCCTACTGTCCCATGCCCTTCTTTTAAATCCATGCCCAAAGCGCCGAAACCGGCCAGGGCGTCTTCCAAAGATCTTTTATTCTTATCGGTCAGAATACCGCTATTAACATTGTCTATCACCGTCTCGATCTTGGTCGTCAAAGAATCGACTTTCTGGGTTATCATGTCGATCGACACAGGATCATGGCCGATCAGCACGCCGTTGTCCTTGACCGATCCCTTCGATGTTCCGGGTATAATTTCGACATATTTTTCACCAAGCAGGCCCAACTGATTAATCGTAACATTGGAATCCACGGGGACACTGACATCGCTTTTGACCCAAATATTGACCCGTGCCTTGGTTTTTTCTCCGTCATTATGATCGACGAAAACCTGTATTTTTTTGACCAGACCAACTTCCACTCCCGCCAGACGCACGGGGGCCGCTTCGCGCAAACCGCTGGTAAACCCGAAAATGACCCGGATATGGCAGCCTTTTTCAAGGAATGAAAGATTGCTGATAGAAAGGACAAAAAAAGTTAAAACCAGCATCGCTGCCAATACAAATGCCCCGACTTTTAATTCCAAATTATTTTCTTGAGACATAACCTGCTCCCCTTCTTGTTTAAATGATCTCTTATCATGCTCTCAAAAAATCATTTAACATGCCCAAAAATCAGGCTCTCATCTTCGGTGATGGGCCCCTGCGCCTGACCATGAATAAACTGCTGGATCACCGGATGCGTGGAATTCTTGATCTCCTCCGGACTGCCGTCGGCAATGATCTGTCCCTTATAAAACATCGCGATCGAATCAGCCACCATATAGGCGGAAGTCATATCATGGGTCACGACAATGGAAGTGACTTTAAGTTTATCACGCATTTCAACGATCAAATGGTTGATGGCGGACGCGGTGATCGGATCAACTCCGGTCGTAGGCTCATCATACAAAATGATACGGGGCTCCATGCACAGCACGCGCGCTAAACTCACGCGTTTTCTCATCCCGCCGGAAAGCTGGGCAGGCATCATTTGCTCCACATCTTTTAAACCCACCAGCCCCAAGGCATCGCGCACCTTCTGGCGGAGTGTCTTTTTATCCAGACCCATGAACTCATTTAAAACAAACCCGACATTGTCCTCGACGCTCATGGAATCAAACAACGCCCCGCCCTGAAAGACCATACCGATCTCCATGCGCAGGCGGTTATATTCCTTTTCATTAAGATGGGTCGCTTCAACCCCGTTAATTTTAATTGAACCGCTGTCCGGACGCATAAGGCCCACGATGTTCCTTAAAAGAACGGTTTTACCAACGCCGGAACGGCCGATTACGACCTTGGTCTCTCCCCGGCGCACGGTTAAGCTCAGGTTATTGAGCACCATTTGCGAGCCTAAAACCTTGTATAAATTGCGCATTTCGATCATTCGCTCATCCTAAACATTCAGCAGAAAATAAAAAATAAACGTAATAAAACAATCCGTCATAATGATCAAAATAAATGAACGCACAACCGCGGTAGTCGTCGCCCGGCCCACTCCATCCGCGCCGCCTCTGGCTGTAAGGCCATGATGGCATCCGACGATCGCGATGATCATGCC
>CAYNGE010000180.1:0-2970 GCA_964396865.1 uncultured Planctomycetales bacterium | reverse complement strand
GGGAGGAGCCACTTGGTTGGCAGCCTGTTGAGCGACCATGGTTGAAACGCATCCGCATAAAGACGCAAACACCAGACCGCCCAGTAACATAAAAATTTTTCTTTTCATTTTGATATCTCCTCTATAGATGGGTTTTAAACAGAAATCCCCTTAAACAATTAAAAAATTTGTTTATTAGAGTACTATTATAATTGTTTTATGTCAATTTGATTAAACGAGCGGAATTGTTCTACCTGCCTCAACCATTCTTCCATTAAAACAGGATCTTTTTGTAATCGCGCATCACCCCATTTTTGATCTTTAAATAATGGCAAACCATCCCAATTGACATTGATATAACTTAAGAATTTGACGTCATTGCTTTTAATATAATCGAAAAGTTTCTTGATCCACTGTAATTTTTCCTCATCTGTATATTGAAAAAAAGGCGAACTTTCTGCGATCATCAAAGGCTTATTGATCTTTCGGGCAAGTTTAGCAGCCGTATCCCGTTCTTTGTCACGTTGAGGATCAAAGAAAGAAATCCCTACCCAGTCAACATATTGGTCTCCCGGATACCATTTTAAAGGGTCATAGGCCGGCCAATCTTTATCTTTCCACGCAATGGTATGCCACACAAAATGAACATTGGGAATATCCATTTCCCGCAACTTGTCTACAATATACCGGTAGGCGTGAATATATTCTTGCGGATCATAATCATTGTCCGGGTTATCAAATTCGTAACCAATGCGCAAATAAACGTCCTTTTTAGAATTTTTTATCCATTGGCCCAATTGAATAATATTCTGATCAAGTCCTCCGCCCACAACTTCTTTGAGCATATATCTCATGTAAAGACCAATTTGAATGATCTGAGATTGTGGATGCTCTCGAATTAACTCATCGGTATAATTTATACCTGCCCCTTGGTCAACAGGTTCAGACAGCCCCCGCAAATCATTAATAGCAGTGTAGGCCATAAATCCGTCGGGATAATCGATATCCTTTGTCCCGCTGAATTCTTTTAAAGATGATAAAAAATCGTTAATGGATCGGACATCCTGGCCAACGACAAAGATAGGACTATAATTGATAGCCTTCGCATCAATATTCGAAATGGATGTAAAAAAATAAAAAATGAAAAAGGTAATAACAGCTCGCATAAAATTTAAACCCGCTGATTTAATAAGCAAAAAATGACGGAGTTTTTGATCCAGATGAGCGCCTTTTGGATGCTAAAAATATCAGCTATTTATTTTTCTTTATCTTTTGTAAAAGGCAACAATTCTTTTGCTGTTCCAATAATAGCAATTAACGCCGATCCTAGGAATACCCATAACCCGTATTTGTGACCGAAATTAGCACCGGCATTGCGTCCTGCCTCCATTGCTGAGCCTGTTGGCGCTGAACTACCCGCAATTCCACCAACGACAGCGCCAGTCACAAATGAAACAACAATATAAATAATTACGAACCAACCGAAACCGAGAAGAACTTTCTTCATGTCCATCTCCCTTCGTGGACTAACTTTGTCCTCTTTTTTCCTAAAAAAATAAATTAAAATTACAATATTCATCAATAGCAACAGTAAAGACGCAATAACTAAACCTAAATTCGGAGGCTGTGGGGGCGGGATCGTGCCTCTTAAATAATGCATTAAACTGGTTATTGAAGCCATAAACCACACAAAACAGTTTAAAAAAATACAGAAAATCGCAATTCCTCTCATATCTCCTCCATATTTTTATTTTAAAAAAGATTATACTCCTTGCCCATTTTCTTACCCACAGTTATTTCAAAAATTAAACCCTCCGCAACTTATTTAGCCACAAAGGGTGGATGTTATTCGATCTTATCCGTTGTTTAGATCTAAAATAAGTGACTATTGAGCGCCAAAAAAGAATTAATTATTGTTTCCCCTTAAATCATTGGTTATACTAAAGGCGTTTTCTAAAACTAAATTAAACTTAAAGGATGCTCTATATGAATAAAGATCTTAATTTTCTGTGGCAGTCTATGGCGCTTTTGTTGCGCTCTCATCCCTGGCATGGCATTCCAATAGGTGAAAATTCACCCAACATAATTAATACATATATTGAAACAGTGCCTTCAGACACTGTTAAATATGAAATTGACAAAAAAAGCGGATTTTTAAAAGTTGACAGACCTCAAAAATATTCCAATATATGTCCGACACTTTACGGCTTTATTCCCCAGACATACTGCTCTAAACATGTTGCCGAATTCTGCCGCGAGCGCACAGGACTTGACAATGTGATCGGCGACAAAGACCCTTTGGATATTTGTGTTTTAACCGAAAAAGTCATTAGCCATGGTGATATTATCGTGCGGGCCCTGCCTATTGGCGGCATCCGCATGATCGACGGTGAGCATGCTGATGATAAAATTGTGGCTGTTATGCAAGGGGATTGCCTCTATAGCCAATGGAGCAATATTGAAGACTGTCCGATCGCTTTTATCGATCGACTTAAACACTACTTTTTAACTTACAAGGATCTCCCCGGTTCTGATGAACATTCTTGCAAAATTACTCACATTTATGGACGTGATGAAGCGATAGAAGTCATTCGCCGCGCCCGTGCGGACTACAGCGAACGTTATGCTAATCTGGAAGCCATGATGGTAACCCTGCTTGACGATTAATGTTAAATCAAATGGCGGAGAGGGAGAGATAATAACCCATCCAGCCCGCAGTATCGTCGGTAAACCAACGATTTCATTTTCTAATTTTGACAGATTTTGACAAAATCTATTTTTGCGTTCCATTATACATTTTCCTTCTTATTTTGACCATAAGAAAGTCCCTTAAACTGATTATAAACATGCTCCGGGCTTAAGTGTATGTATTTACGTGTCATGATGTTGCTTTTATGACCTAAAGCCTTCTGGACCAATGCCTCTCCCGCAAGAGGCAATGTTAGAGAAGCAAATGTATGCCGTCCTTTGTGTAATGGCCTGCTAACCTTA
>CAYNGE010000179.1:0-2984 GCA_964396865.1 uncultured Planctomycetales bacterium | reverse complement strand
TGTGGTCTCTATCAAGCTTCGATCTTTTGTCCCTCCTTAAGAGAGACAATAGCTTTTTTCCAACCTGTCGTATAACCGGCACGGGCCCGTACGCGCTTAATCTTCGGCTGCACACGGGTGGTGTTTACAGAATCAACCTTGACTTTATAGATCTCTTCCACAGCGCGTTTGACGTCCACCTTAGTAGCCGGCGTCGCGACACGGAAGATGTATTTACGTTCTTTTTCCAGGGCGGTGCCTTTTTCAGACCGCACCATTGCTTTGACGATATCGTAACAGGTGATCATTTATTGGATTCTCTTTAATAAAGTTTTTAAAGCTTCTTTGGTTACCAGCACATTCTTATGGTTCATAATATCCGCGGCATTGACATCCAGAGCGCGTGCCATGGTCAATTGCGCGATATTACGGGAAGCCAACAAAGTTTTTTCATTGGTCCCATCGAGTACGGCCAAGGTGCGCCCCTCAACCTTTAAATTCTTAAGAATACCCGCAAACTCCTTGGTCTTGCCGGAAAGGACTTCCAATTGGTCCACACAAACGAGGCTGTTACCTAAGAACTTGGCGTTCAAGCTCTCGCGGAGGGCCGCCACCCGCACTTTTCTGGAAACGCTGTAACCGAAATCACGCGGCTTAGGGCCGAAGGTGATGCCGCCTTTTTTCCACAACGGAGAACGGGTCGATCCCTGACGGGAGCGGCCGGTGCCTTTTTGGGCCCATGGTTTCTTACCGCCGCCGGAAACTTCAGCACGGCCTTTTGTAGAAACCGTCCCCTGACGGCGATTGGCATTGTACATGACCACGGCTTGATGGATCACCGCGTCCTGGACATGCACGCCAAACTGCTCTTTAGGCAAATCAACGCTCGCTGCTTTCTGCCCTTTCATATCAACCACGTTTAATTCCGGCATAATATCCTCGATGTTACTTTTTATCCGACTTGCTGGCGCTGGCAACAGAAGCCTTGCTCTGCTTCATAGGATTGCGTTTCACCGCAACCGTTACTTTTTTCTCTTCTAATGAGCGAAAAGCCCTCTTCTTTGATCTATTAATGATCACCACGCAATTCTTGTGGCCCGGGACCGCACCTTTGACAAGGATCAAATTTTGATCGGTATCAACCCTTATTACGCGCAGACTCTGTACGGTCACGGTGTCCATCCCCATATGGCCGGGCATATGCTGCCCCTTGTAAACGCGGGAAGGGTCCGAGCTTGAACCGATGGAGCCTACCCGACGGTGATGCATGGACCCGTGGGCCGCAGGACCGCCGGACCAGTTCCAACGCACCATCCCTCCTTGAAATCCTTTACCGATGGAAGTGCCGGTCACATCTACGAAATCACCCGCTTTAAAAAGGTCCGCCTTAAGCTGGTCGCCGACTTTATAATCTTTATTGTCTCCAGACTCAAATTCCTTGATATGCTTTAAGGGGGTCTGGCCTATTTTCTTAAAAAAGCCCAAAACCGGCTTTTGCAAACGGGTTTCTTTGGCAGGCTCATAGCCTAAAACGACTTTCAAGGGCCTGTCTTTTAAACCCAAAACCGTGCAAGGGCCCGCTTCGACAACCGTTACCGGCGTGATATTGCCTTCATTGTCGAAAACCTGGGTCATGCCTATTTTTTTACCCATGATACCGCGAATCATGTGGCTAACCTGCCTTCCTTAACATTACTATTTCAAATTTCTTCAGAAATGTGCCGTTACCTTAATATCCATATTAGAAAAACGGCCTTCCTTACTGCTTAATCTCAACGTCGACCCCCGCCGGCAAATTTAATTTGCGCAGGGCTTCCACGGTTTTGGACGTGGGGTTAACTAGATCGATCAGACGCTTGTGCGTCGCTAATTGAAATTGTTCACGAGATTTCTTATCGATGACCGGTGAACGAAGGACCGTGTATAACTCTTTCTTCGTCGGCAATGGCACCGGGCCTAAAATTTGGGCCCCGGTACGGATGGCCGTATCCACGATCTCCTGAGTACTCTGATCAATTAACCGGTGATCGAACGCTTTAAGTTTTATCCGTATCTTTTGCATTACTTAATGACCTCGGAAATAACACCTGCACCGACGGTATGTCCGCCTTCGCGAATGGCGAAACGCAATTCCTTCTCCATGGCCACCGGTGTGATAAGCTCAACTTCCAAGGTGACATTGTCCCCGGGCATGCACATCTCCACACCCTCGGGTAAAGCGGCGGTCCCGGTCACGTCCGTGGTGCGAAAATAAAATTGCGGACGATAGCCCTTGAAAAACGGCGTATGACGGCCGCCTTCTTCCTTAGTTAAGATATAAACCGAAGCTTTAAATTTAGTATGCGGCGTGATGGAACCCGGTTTAGCCAAGACCATGCCGCGCTCCATATTATCCTTATCCGCGCCGCGCAAAAGCAACCCGACATTATCGCCGGCTTGGCCTTCGTCTAATTCTTTGCGGAACATTTCGACCCCGGTAACGACCGTCTTGATCACCTTCTCGCGTAAACCAACGACTTCCACTTCTTCGCCAACCTTAATACGACCGCGTTCAACACGGCCGGTGGCGACTGTTCCGCGGCCGGAAATGGAAAATACGTCTTCCACCGCCATCGAAAAGGGTTTATCCAATTCACGCACAGGTGTCGGGATAAACTCGTCGACCGCTTTCATCAACTCGAGGATAGGCTTGGCTTTGCCTTCAAAATCCTTAGGATTATTCAAGGCATCCAAAGCGCTGCCTTTGATGATAGGGGTCTTATTGCCGTCAAATTTATATTTGGTCAAAAGGTCGCGGACTTCCATCTCGACTAATTCCAGCAATTCTTTGTCCTGGACCTGATCACATTTGTTCATAAATACCACGATGCGCGGAACATTGACCTGGCGCGCCAAAAGGATGTGCTCGCGGGTCTGCGGCATCGGGCCGTCAGCGGCGGAAACAACCAGAATGGCCCCGTCCATCTGGGCGGCACCGGTGATCATGTTCTTGATATAATCCGCGT
>CAYNGE010000178.1:0-2985 GCA_964396865.1 uncultured Planctomycetales bacterium | reverse complement strand
TCTCATCAAACCCGATGTCCCAAAACAACGGCGGCAGGACCTGCGGGCCGTAGGACCATTTGTCGACGAACAAATGGTCGCCTTCGATGAGTGTCATGCGCATGGAACCGCTGGGAATTTTAAAAGGCTGGATCAAATAGCTACGGATGAATACCGCTAAAACCAGGGCAATGAGGATGGATTCAACCCATTCGCGTAGAACTGATTTCGGCTTTCTATTTTGGCTGTTTTTCATGTCTCCCCTAAATTTTTAACGCCGCCAGAAACGCCTCCTGCGGCACTTCCACACGGCCGATCTGTTTAAGCTTCTTCTTGCCTTCCTTTTGCTTTTCCCACAATTTGCGTTTACGGGTGATGTCCCCGCCATAGCATTTGGCCGTGACATTTTTTCCGGCGGGCTTGACCCTGGCGGAGGAAATGATCCGCCCGTCGGCCTGGGCCTGGATACGCACTTCAAATAATTGCTGGGGAATGAGCTCCTTTAATTTAGTGACCAACCCCAGCCCCTTATCATAGGCGCGGTCTTTATGCACCATGCACGAAAAAGCATCGCACGCCTCATCATTGATCAAGATGTCCAGACGGGTGATCTGGGCCGGAGCGTAATCTTTAAATTCATAATCAATAGACCCATAGCCGCGGGTGGCGGACTTGATGAGATCATTAAAATCGACGATCACCTCCGAAAGAGGGATGTCAAAAAGGATCTTCATGCGCCCGATGATAAATTCACTCTTTTGAAAGAGCCCGCGTTTGCGCTTGGCTAACTCCATGACCGCGTCCATATACGTGACCGGTGTAAAAATAGACACAGCTAAGATCGGCTCTTCGATGCGGGCGATCTCCGATCCTTCGGGCAAATCCGACGGATTTTCCAGGTCCATCACACTGCCGTCGCGCTTGATGATCTTGTAACCGACATTAGGCGTCGTCAGGATCAAATTGAGATCATACTCACGCTCCAGGCGCTCCTGCACGATCTCCATATGCAATAACCCCAAAAAGCCGCAACGGAACCCATATCCGAAAGACTGGGACGTTTCGTTCTCATAAACAAAGCTGGGGTCTGAAAGCCGTAATTTATCGATCGCCTCCCGCAGAGGCGCGTAATCCGAGGCATTGACCGGATAAACCCCGCAAAAGACCAAGGGCTTGAGCTGACGATAACCTTCCAAAGGATTTTCCGTCGGGCGCGCCAGCTCGGTCATCGTATCGCCGACATGCACTTCTTTGGGGTCATGCAAATTGCAGGTGATATACCCGACTTCTCCGGCGGAAAGACCCTTGACCGAAAAAATGGCGGGTGTAAAAATGCCCACTTCCTGCACATCAAAATCTTTGCCGGCGTTCATAAAACGTACGCGCGTCCCGGGCTTGATCGTCCCTTCAAAGACCCGTATATAAATAATGATGCCTTTGTAGATATCATACTTCATGTCAAAGACCAATGCCTTTAAAGGACGCTCGGGGTCTCCCTCGGGGGGCGGGATAAATGCCACGATCTTCTCAAATAACGCGTCGATATTCAGACCCTCTTTGGCGGAAACCAGCTGGATGTCCTCTAATTTAAACTTGAGGATCTCAATGAACTGGCGTTTAGCTTCCTCGATATCGGCATTGGCAATATCGATCTTATTGATGACCGGCAGGATCTCCAGGTTATTGTCGATAGCCAAATAATAATTAGCAATGGTCTGCGACTCCACTCCCTGAGTGACGTCAATTAAAAGCAGGGCCCCTTCGCAGGCGCGCAGCGACTTTTCAACTTCGTAAGAAAAATCCACATGCCCCGGGGTATCGATCAGGTTAAAAATATACTCTTTTCCGTCGCGGGCTTTGTAATTTAAACGCACAGCCGAGGCTTTAATGGTAATGCCGCGTTCGCGTTCAAGGTCCATATCATCGAGCACCTGATTGCGGAACTTACGCTCGTCGATAGCGCCGGCAAACAATAAAAGCCTGTCGGCCAGTGTGGATTTGCCGTGATCGATATGGGCGATGATGGAAAAATTGCGGATATTGGAATGCCTGCTCATATTTGCATTAATTTCATGATCTTATCCGCCGTCTGATCAATTGTTAATCCGGTTGTGTCAATGGTGATGGCATCCCGCGCTTTCTTCAAAGGACCTACGGTGCGGGTCAGATCTTTTTGGTCGCGCTCCTTCATTTGGTCGCGCAATTGGTCGAAATTGACATTTTTTCCGGCCGCTTGCAATTCCTTAAAGCGCCGCTCTACGCGTATCTCCACATCCGCGTCTACATAAAATTTATACTTGGCATCCGTAAAAACCACCGTCCCCTGATCTCTGCCGTCGGTCACAATGGACATGGTTTGGCCGATGGCCCTTTGCCAGGCCACCATTAATGTCCTAACTCCGGGCGTGCGGGCGGCATAAAAAGTATTGTTGGTGACCTCCAGGCTCCGGATGCCTTCAGACACATCTTCACCGTCTAAAGTAACGTGCAAAGCGCCATCCGGCATTTTTTGAAAAGCAATTTTGGTATTACGGGCAAGCATGGTCAGGGCTTCTTCGTCGGAGAGGTCCATTTTTAAACGCAGGGCTTTTAATGTCAAAGCGCGGTACATGGCCCCGGTATCCAAGTAGGAAATACCCAAACGCTTAGCCAAGGCCTTGGCTACAGTGCTTTTACCCGCGCCCGAGGGACCGTCTAAAGCAATGACTAAATGTTCATCAACCGGCATGGCTTTTATCAAGACTCTCGCGTTTGTCTTTAGCTTGCTTGAGGATGTCGGTCAACGCTTCTGTGTCACGGGCCACGATGGCACGGCGCATCGTGGCTAAAACTTTTACCGCTTCATCAAGAGCTTTAAGAATGGGTTTATGATTAGTTAACGCAATGTCCCGCCACACTTGGGGATCAGAGGCCGCGATCCGGGTCGCATCTTTGAGCCCCTGGGTGGCATGCTCCAAAAAATTATCCGGCATGGCCTTCATCAAGGCAAACGCCATTAAATGCGAC
>CAYNGE010000177.1:0-2992 GCA_964396865.1 uncultured Planctomycetales bacterium | reverse complement strand
CCAGGCGCACGCGACCTTGGGGCTTAACGTGGATGACCAGAACAGCCTTTATAATTGTATTTCCAAGCTGACCCCCCATAAATTAAAGATCAAGGATATCATCAGAAAAGTGAGCAAGAATTTCGATATTGTACCTTCCAATGTCCTGGTGGGAACGCTCGAGCAGGAACTGGCGGATGAGATCGGCCGTGAACTTAAACTGACAGAGATCATCAATGAGATCAAATCCCTTTATGATTATATCCTGATCGACTGCCCGCCGAGCCTTGGGTTCTTGACCGTCAATGCCATCCGCGCCAGCGATGAGATCATCATACCTGTCGAGACCAGCCGATTTTCCATGCAGGGGGTCGATCACCTGATGGATATCGCCAATTTGATCCGCGAGAGGCTTAACCATCCGGTCAAGGCCAAGGTCTTGATCACCATGTTTGACTCGCGCCTGCGCCATTCTTTTACCATGCTTGGCAAAATGAAAGAAAAATTCTCTGCCATGCTGTTTGATACGATCGTGCATATCAATGTCAAGCTCAAAGAAGCCGCGGTCATAGGCGAGACGGTCATCGGTTATGATAAATATTGCCGGGGCTCCAAAGATTATTTATGTTTAGCCCGTGAGATCTTATGCGTCGACCGCAAGGCTTTGCCCGCGATGCCCCAGGTGCATAAGCCTTCAGAGCGCATGCAGGAGTTGATCCAAAAAGAAACCAAAGAATTCTTAAAGTCAACAAGCTTTGTCTTAAAGGCCCCGAACGCCCAGTCTGTTTATGTGGCCGGGTCTTTTAATAACTGGTCTTTGGATGAAAATTGCCGTTTGAGCAATAAGGAAGGCGTATGGACATTGGAGCTTGATTTAAAGCCGGGTGTCTATACATATCAATTTATCGTCGACGGTCAATGGCAGGAAGACCCTTCCAATACGAACATTGAGAGTAATTCATTCGGAGACATCAATTCTGTCATAGAGGTCAAGGCCTGATGCCTTCCAAGAGTTTTAGCAAAACGGATGTCCTTGACGGTAAGATGTACGCGGTGTTGGCCTATCTTTCTATTTTTTGTATCGTCCCTTTGATCGTCAAAAAGAACAATGCTTTTGTTTTAAGTCATGGACGTCAGGGCCTGGTGCTTTTTGTGGGAGAAGTGGGGACCTTGGTCTTAAGCATTGTGTTTCCCTGGGCCCTAAGACCGCTGCTGTTTATTTTTTTCGGATTTTCGTTTTTTGGAATGGTCACTGCCATTCGCGGCCAATTTATCGAATTGCCTGTCATTGCCCGGATTGCCGAAAAGATCACACTTTAAAAACCTATGTTCCGTAAAGTTGTAGATGTCCTCAAAGAGGTATTTTGGATCAAATCATCGCGCAAGAAGGGAAAGCGCGCCCGGCCCAAGCCTGTCAAAAAACTTTCCGTGAAGAAAAAGAGCGTAAAGAAGGCCCCCAAGGCCCCCGCAAAGCCCAAGGCGCCGCAGCTCGACCCTTCACTGCTTGAATCAGGGATCATTACACATTATTTTGACCGCATTAAAGTGTGTGTGGTCAAGGTCACCCGGGGCACTATTTTAATCGGGGACAAGCTTACGATCATCGGCCATAAGACCAAATTTGTTCAGAAAGTCTGGTCCATGCAAATTGAAAGCGAAGATGTCAAGGTTGCCAAGAAGGGCCAACTGATCGGGCTTAAAGTGGATAAAGTTGTGGCGGTAGGGGACAAGGTGTACAAATGACAGGTAATATGGTATATTTAGATTATGAGAGGCTGTAAGGGGCAAAATATCATTGAGTATATACTGCTTGTGGCCGCGGTTATTGCGATCTGCGTTGTATTTTTAAAGCCGCAAGGAGGCAATCCCATGTATGATAGCGTCAATGCCACCCTTAACAGCATGGAAACCCAGATCAATAGTTTTACAAACGCAATCCAGCTTAATTCTAATTGATCATGAAAAAATCGTCATCGCTTCCAAGGGCCCACAAGGCTTTGGTCCGCCGTTATCTGCTTTGGGCGTATAAAACCACCAAGGAAAGTTTTGAACGCATTGAACGTAAAACCACGCAATTGATCGTAGATGAATATATTCTTGGTTCTTTAGTCAAAGCCAAAGGCAAAGTCCCTCTTTCCGGCAAGGATGGATATAACAAGCTCGTCGATGAATTTAAGGACTACATAAACTCCAAGCGGGCGGATGAATTGAAGTTAAAATTCTTTGGCGCGGAGGGTAAAAATTTGCATCCGAACTATATGTATTTAAGAGATCGCCTGGAAGCGATCAAGGGGGCGATCAGGCATTTTTTAGGCGCAAAAGAATTACGCACGATCGAAGCTTTGTATGAGAAGGAATTCACCCTGCGAATTTTACAGGCAAAGGACCACTAATATTTTTGGTTTGTGTCCCGCATTTTTTGTTTGATATCATCCATCATTTGCTGCTGTTTGTCTTTTGTGTCTTGGATGGTCTTTTCTTCTTGGTCTTTGATGGAGGATGAATCCACAGCAGAGGGGGCATTTGAGAAAGTTTTAGATAATCCTTTGATATATCCAAAAAATATACTCAAGACCCAGAGTCCGGCAAAAGCGATTAGAAGGGTGTATCCTAACTTCATGAAAATAGTATATAATAAATTGGCCATGAGAAAAGCATTGTTTTTGATTTTGTGTTTATTGCCTGTTTTTAAAGCCCAGGCCCAGACTCCGGTTGAGATTTATGCCAAAGGCGATAAATATGAATCGCTTTCGGCGTATCAAGCCTCAGAGGGCAAGTCCGCCGCAGGGGAACCTTCCTTTAATCCGGAGCCATTAAATAGCCAGCAGAAGGATTTTATCGAGACCCAGGCGCGGAAATTGAAAGTCAAGGTGGACATGAGTCAAGTCAAAACGCTTGTCCTCTCAAGTCCTTTATCTGAAGCCACCAGGCATCAATTGTATGTATTAAGCGTAGAGCAAGGGGTGGTCGGCGCCTTAAAGGATTTTTATCAAACTATAGAAGCGGCCCCTGA
>CAYNGE010000176.1:0-3000 GCA_964396865.1 uncultured Planctomycetales bacterium | reverse complement strand
AGGAAAAATCAGTCCATCCGTTTTCAGGCGGCCGATGGCAAAAGAGGAGAGGTATTGCTTAAAGCAGGACGGCGTCTTTGGGCGCCGCATATCGGGGTTGCCGCCAGTGTTGGAAAAGTCAAGATCAAAGTGAGCGCCACCCCCAAGATCGCGGTCGTCGCGATCGGTGATGAGCTGGTGGATATTCATAAGCCCGTTAAACAGTATCAGACCCGCTTGTCGAATTCCTACGCCCTAAAGGCCTTATTGACCCAAGCCCAATTAGGAGAGGTCCAAGTTTTTCATCTGCGCGATAATCAAAAACTTATGCAGCAAACCATCAGGAATATTATAGGCGCATTTGACGTATTGATATTAAGCGGGGGAGTGTCCATGGGAGAATTTGATTATGTTCCCGGGGTCCTTGAAGGATTGGGAATTAAACAATTTTTCCATAAAGTCTCCCAGAAACCCGGAAAACCTTTTTGGTTTGGGATGGCTAAAAGGGGCAAGCCGGTTTTTGCTTTACCGGGCAATCCGGTATCGACACAAATTTGCGCGTACCGTTACGTCATTCCTTATTTTAAGAAAGCAAGCGGCCTGGAAGTCAAACAGGAATTTATGACGATCCATGACAAGATCAATATTCAATCCGATCTGACTCAATTTCTGCCGGTTTTCCAAGGGCGATTAGTTGCCATTGGCGGATCCGGGGACTTTGCTTCTTTGGCCAGGGCGGATGGGTTTATCGAGTACGATAGCCATAAAAACCAAAATCTTTGGCCTTATTTTAGCTGGCGGGTATAGCCTCAATGCCCAATCAATCTCCCAAGGACCGTCCGGATTACACTCTTTTGTCAAAGCTTTGGAACATAAGCGGAGGGATCGTATTTTTGACCTTGTTGGGCTGGTGGCTGGATCAAAAATTTCACACCTTCGCGGTCTTGACACTGGTGGGCGCAAGTTTAGGCATCCTGTATTGTTTTTATGAAATTTGGCGGGCCTATAAAGAAGAATAAAGTATTTTATTTATACCTTCGTGAAATACTTGCGCTGTTTTAAGTTATCGTTTATCATATCCAGATCATGAATCCGTCTTTTAATTTAACGCAATACATCATGAGCCATGTCATGAATTCCGATGAATGGCATGTGCCGTTTTTGGCTCCCGTTCATTTGCCTGTTTTTTTGACCCTGCACGGCCTCATGCTGATCTTTTGCGCGTTGATCTTGATAGTTGTTTTTTGCAGGTTTTATCATTATCAAGACCGGGTCCCGTCAGGATTAACCAATCTTTTGGAAGCCTTTGTTCAATTTGTGCGGGATGAGATCGCAACCCCTGCCTTAGGGCAACAGGAGGGCGAGCGTCTAACCCCGTTATTGTGCACGCTTTTTTTCTTTATCCTGGGGCTTAACCTGATGGGACAAATCCCTTTATTTGAATCAGCCACTGCCAATATCAGCGTTACGGCGCCCCTGGCATTAATTACGTTCTATTTTATGACAGCAGATACCATACGTAAAAACGGCTTTGGAGGTTTTTTCAGGGCTTTTATGCCTGCCGGCGTGCCTATCATTATCATGCCTTTTATTTTTCTCATGGAATTTGTAAGCATGTTTATCAAGATTTTTGCTTTAATGGTCCGTCTTTTTGCTAATATGTTGGCCGGCCATATGCTCATTTTATCCTTACTTGGCCTGATCGTTTTGTTTGGTTGGCTGGCCCTTCCGGCCATAATTTTGGCGGTAGGGGTGTCCTTATTGGAGATCCTGATCGTTTTTTTACAAGCGTATATTTTTGTGTTATTATCGGCTGTTTTTATAGGTCAAATGTATGTTCCGGAACATTAAAAGAAAGGAAACAGTATGCAATCTTGGGAAATAGCTCATTTAGGCAGGATCTTTGTCGGGATAGGTTTTGGCCTCTGCTCGGTCGGCGCCGGTATCGGAGTGGGTTTAATTGTAGCGGCGGCTTTAAACGGTATTGCCCGTCAGCCCGAACAATCGGGTAAATTGCAGACGGTGATGTTTGTCGGCGCCGCTTTAGTTGAAGGGGTGGCATTATTGTGCGCGGTATTTTGTTTTTTGGCTTTGCAATCTTAATAGTGTAGGTGAATGTTATGGAAAATACAGCTATGGGACACCCCGCGTCCGCGTCCGGTTCCAATCTCTTGACGCCTGAAACGCTCATGGTTATTTTAACCTGGGTCGTGTTCTTTGCGCTCCTTTTTATTTTGCAAAAATTCGCCTGGAAACCTATCCTGACGGGTTTAAAAAAACGGGAAGATTACATCCGCAAGTCCTTGGAGGAGGCCGATAAGATCAAAGAGCAATTAGCCCAGATCGAAATAGCCAAGACAAAGATCCTCAACGAAGCCAAGGACAAGGCCGACACCATCATCGCGCAGTCCCGTAAAACGGGCCGTGAGGTGGAGCTCCAGATCGAAGGGAAAGCCAAAAAGAATGCGGAAGAAATAATCGCCAACGCTCATCAGGAAATTCAAGGGGAGCGTCAGCGTGTTCGTCAAGAGCTCAAAAAAGAAAGCGCCCAAACAGCCATCACTTTAGCTGAAAAGATCCTGAAAGAAAATTTAGACACGGAAAAAAACCGTAAATTGATCGATCAAGCCATCAAGGATGTGTAGGTCTTATGGATCCAACAGCTAATCGCTATGCTCAAGCGTTTTTTGACCTAGCCCAAGAACAAAATGATCTGGAGGCAGGGCATGCCGCGTTGACCCATGTCAGAAGCCTTATCCTTGAGCTGAAAGATCTTCGTCAGTTTTTGATCAATCCTTTGTTTTCTTTTGAAGAACGGCGGGCCATTTTAAGGTCTTTATTTGAAGGAAAGATCCCGGATATGGCATACAAGTTCCTTTTATTCGTTACGTACAAAAATCGTTTGAACATTCTCGAAAATATCATCGAAGCTTTTGATGGTTTATATTTATCCCAAACGCACCAACTGCGCGCCGATGTGAAAACAGCTTTCCCTCTCAAAGAAGAGGACAAGGCTTTGAT
>CAYNGE010000175.1:0-3016 GCA_964396865.1 uncultured Planctomycetales bacterium | reverse complement strand
GAAGGCCAAAGAAAAATCCCCAGGCCCAGGGAAGGCGTGTGACTAAAAAACCATAGGACTCAGGATAAATTTTCTTAAAAAAGGGATTAGTGTAATCCAACGCATCGACTAAACGCACGTCATGACCGCCCCTGGCTTCTACGCCGTGGAAGACAGCCTCTGCTGCTTTTTTATGCCCGGCCCCGGCCGTTGCGTGAATGACCAGTATTTTCATTTTGGATGATCCTGACAGCTGCCATCAAATCCTTGACAATGTGATCCGGTTTGACCGTCCACTTTCGCATGTAACGGCGATCTTCCCGGCCCGAGAGCACAAAAATGGTTTTGCAGCCGGCATTATGCCCGGTCTTGATATCGCCTTCGGTATCTCCGACAAAAAAAGCCTTTTGCGCGTGAACAATGGTTTTATTAAGGACTTTAAGCGCTTTCTTTAAAAGTCCGATACCCGGCTTGCGGCAATCGCAGCCGGCGTCCGAACGGTGCGTGCAATAAAAACTTTTGCGGATCTGACCGCCGGCCTTCAAGACGGCCTTGATCATATGAGCATCAATGCGCTGTAATTTTCCCAATGAATAAACGCCCTTGCCCACCCCGGCCTGATTGGAAATGACAAAAATTTTGTGTTGACTCTCCGTTAAGGCGCGGATCGCCTCTATCGCTCCGGGGATAAAATGAAAATCCTTGACCTTGGTCACGTAACTGCCGTTACCAGGAAACTTGTTGATGACGCCGTCTCTGTCTAAAAAAACGACTTTCATATGTGTTCCGGCATAAAAAAATAATTGCCCGGTTTATCCGCGGCTGCGATCGGAATAAATGCCGCTTGGCTCCAAATCATCAACCGATAATTCCGAGCGCGAAAAAAATCCAGCATATCGGACGGTTTGTGTCCAAAACGGGCCATGTTGTCAGCGTCAATTTCGGTCAGTACAATAGGCCGAAACCTCTCAATTACAGCCTTGGCCCCCTCAAAGACCAATAA
This sequence comes from uncultured Planctomycetales bacterium, assembly GCA_964396865.1. Taxonomy (GTDB): domain Bacteria; phylum Omnitrophota; class Gorgyraeia; order Zapsychrales; family Fredricksoniimonadaceae; genus JABDGZ01. The sequence continues at coordinate 2,034 of CAYNGE010000175.1, read as the reverse complement.
CTCCGAGCCCTCCGTGTCGCATTTGATCAAATCCAGCCTTGATAGATCCTTATCTTTTACAAAATCATCCAATGTCAGCGCATCCACCTTCTCGCAAAAACTATCCGCCTTAGATCGAGAACGGATATACGCCAATGAAGGTCCCAACTTACCGAATTTTCTGGGCGGCAAACATAACTGGACAGGGCCCGACCGATCGGAAACCGCCTTTTGAATTAACACTACATTATTCAAACCAAAAAATGATTTTACAAATTTAAAAACTCTGGAACTATAGCTTCCCGGCTCAAAACTATATATTCTTCCTTGGGGCCCCACCATACGCGCGAGGGGAAACGCATAGCGGCCATATGCTCCTCCCACATCAAAACAAAAGAAACCCGGCTTGACCAATGTTGCCAGGGCCCGGACTTCCGGTTCAAATTTTCGACCGGAACAATTGCGCCTGACGGTATTTATGATCGTCGATGGAAGTCTGAAGAAATTCTGATACAAAGTGCTATGATAAAAATTCCTCATGTTTTATCTTTAGGTTTGTAACCGTTGATATAATAACCTTTTGTCCTGATCTCAACAAGTTTGCTATAGGCGGCGAATTCATACAACGCACTTGATACGGCCAACACTAAACCATAATAACCATCCTTGTAGCCTTTTTTACCGACAAAACGCCTGAAAAAACGATCGACCGTTCTCCAGATAGCAATGCCCTTGGTCATTTTACGCCCATCCAAATGCCACTTAATGGCCTCCAAGGTGGACATGCGGTTGACCTTCGCAAAGACATCTTCAACATTTCTATAATTATAATGAATAAGCGATCCCTTTAGATTAGCCCCCTTATAACCTGAAGCGATCTTTATCCCGGGATGGATCACATCATGCTCGCTCTCGTTCCAGCTGACCTGTTTTCTATTATACAAACGTATATGCGGATTAGACCAACCGCCATACTTGATATGAACATCCCCTAAGTAACAAATTTGAGGGACCCAAAAAGCGATCGTGTTCTCAGGCGGATCGGCCAATAAAGCTTCGATTTCTTTCTTAAGTTCCGGCGTAGGACGTTCATCACAGTCCAGCATCATGACCCAATCATGGCATGCCTTAGAAACCCCGAAATTGCGCTGCCTGCCTTCCAGGTCCATTCCTCTTTGAAAAACTTTATCTGTAAACCGGGCCGCTATCTGACGGGTTTGGTCCGCGCTATTATCATCGACAACAATGATCTCATCGGCCCAGCCGTAGACGCTCTCAAGGCATTCCTTAATGCGGTCCTGCTCATTCTTTGCGATAATGACAACGCTCAGTGGTAAAGACACGCTTATCCCTCCTTATGATCAGGCGCAATAAAACTAAGGCTTAGTAAAATTCCTATAAGCACCCATAATAAAATGTTCAGTTGCAAGGAAGACCACGGGGTATCTGTGAGGCTGTGGATCATCCACGCCAGGACCCCGCAAAATAGCCCGCATCCAAGAACATACAAATCCCGTTGGCTAAAAACTGTCCTTAATATCTTTACACTCTTTACGCATAAAGCAACAAAAAGCCATATAAAAAACAATAAACCAAAAATTCCAAGCTCCGCCGTGATATGCAGCAGGCTGTCATGCGGATATTCCTCATGGCCGACCTTTAAATCTTTGAGAGTTTGGACATAGGCATTATACCCGCACCCAAACCATGGATACTTTTTGATAACATTTTCAGCCGTATGCCAATATAATTCACGACCGGATTCGCCTAAAAGTATTTTTGTGGCACTAAATTTGGCAGGCATGCCCATCGGATTGGCAAAGCTTGGCTGCATCACAGGCCCTTGAGACATCGGGACGCTATATAGATCCGTACGTGTGCTCAGACAATTCATACCAAATATCCAAAAAAATACTATCAACATCAAAATAATGCCGACCATGACCCTCCAGCGTCTCAAGCATAGCCCCAAGACAACCATGCTCCCCGCAAAACCAACCCATGCGCCGCGGGAAGACGTCAGTCCAAGCACAATGACTGCGCTTACGAACAATA
>CAYNGE010000174.1:0-3058 GCA_964396865.1 uncultured Planctomycetales bacterium | reverse complement strand
ACGCGAAGGCCTAAGGCCGTTGCGGTCCAGCAAGGCGCCCACATAACGTCCGTCGGAAAAAGCGATCGACGCCGGGCCGTCCCAAGGTTCCATCAAACAGGAATGATATTCATAAAAAGCCCTTTTTTGGGCCTCCATTTCCTGGTGATTGCTCCAGGCTTCGGGGATCATCATCATCATCGCGTGCGGCAGGGAACGCCCGCAAAGGACCAGCATCTCCAAAACATTATCAAAGGTCGCCGTGTCAGAACCCAGCGGCACAATGGTAGGCAATACTTTTTTGAGGTCCGCGCCAAAGGTCGAGGACACAAACTGTTTTTCGCGTGTCCGTATCCAGTTGATATTGCCGCGCAAGGTGTTGATCTCCCCGTTATGCGCGATATAGCAGTACGGGTGCGCCAAAGCCCAGCTGGGGAAAGTATTCGTGGAATAGCGCGAATGCACCAAAGCAATGGCTGAAACCATCGCCGGGTCGCTTAAGTCATGGAAAAAAAGATCCAATTGCTGGCTCATCAATTGGCCTTTATAAACAAAGGTGCGGCTGGAAAGTGAGCAAAAATAATAAAAATTCCTCTGGGGCAAAGTGGAATTATGGACCTTGCTCCAGAGACGCTTGCGGATCACATAAAGTTTACGTTCAAAATCTTTTTGGGGAGTGCCTTGACCGCGGGCAATAAAAAGCTGTTTAAAAGCCGGCATGGCCGAGCGGGCCACGCGGCCGACCTTGGCCGGATCATGCGGCACTTCCCTCCAGCCGATCAATTTTTGGCCTTCCTCATGGATCACATGCTCGGTCCACTCTTCGATCGTATTACGGTCTTCCATGGAGGTGGGCAAAAAAACCAGGCCCGCGCCGTAATCACCGGCCGGGGGAAGGCTTAGATCATTTTTGGCCAATTCCTTGCGGAAAAAAGCATCCGGCATCTGCATGAGTATGCCTGCCCCGTCGCCGGTCTCCGGATCACAGCCGCAGGCGCCGCGATGGGCCAAATTTTCCAGGATCTTAACGCCGTTGCGGATGATGTCGTGGGACCGCTGTCCCTTGATATGCGCGATAAAACCCACCCCGCAGGAGTCGTGTTCAAAACGCGGGTCATATAAGCCTTGTTTCAACGGAAAACTCATGTTTTGCTCAATTTAAATTGGGTTGAATGTTGTTGGATATAAAGGAGTTATTCTATTATTTTTTATCAAATAATGCAAATTTAATAAGCGGCCAGTACATTTCCAGGGCCGTGGACCATTTGATCTTCTTGCCTGCCTGATAGGAGCGGGCCGTATAATGGATGGCCACTTCTTTGATCGTAAATCCCCGGCGTAATAATTTGACCGTAAACTCGGTCTCAAAAGCAAAATTCCTGGAGGTGATCGTGATGCCTTCCAATACCCGGCGCGTAAAAACCTTGTAGCAAGTGTTGATATCGGTCAGCCGGACGCCATAAAGAAGCCGCAATGTCCGATTGGAGATCTCATTGGCCATGCGGTTGATCGGCTCCATGGCCTCAATATGACCTAAAAATCTGGAACCATACACCACCTCGCTTGAGCCTTCCAAAATGGGCCCCAAAAGCTTGGGATATTCCTCCGGGTCGTATTCCAGATCAGCGTCCTGGATCAGCAGAACCTCGCCGGTGGCATTTTTAAATCCGTTTAAAATGGCGGCGGTCTTGCCCTGATTGCTTTGATGCACGACGACTAATTCGGGCTGTCCGGCCATATGTTTTAGGATCTCCGGGGTCCGGTCCTTGGAGCCGTCATCGACAACCACGATCTCGCGGGAAAGGCCCGCGGGCAAAACAACGGCCCGGACTTTTGAGATGATCGCCTCGATCGTTGCCTCTTCATTATATGCGGGAATGACGACGGATAATTTCATTCTTTATACTTATTAGTGATCGGCAGGCGCCAGTCTTTACCAAAAGCGCAAGGAGTGATCTTAACTCCGGGCGGGGCCTGGCGCCGTTTATATTCGTTGGCGTCTACCAAACGAATGGTCCTGGATACGAGCTTAGGGTCCATCCCCGCGGCAACGATGTCCTGAAAAGATGCACGATCTTCAATATAAGCCATTAAAATTTTATCCAGGTCCTCATAGGCGCCCAGCGTTGCTTCATCGGTTTGCCCGTAACGCAGTTCCGCCGACGGAGGACGCAGCAAGGTGCTTTGGGGGATGGGCGGTCTTTTAGAAATACTGTTGCGAAAGCGCGCCAATTCATAAACCTTGGTCTTAAAAACATCCTTGATGACCGCGTAACCTCCGGACATGTCCCCATAGAGCGTGCAATAGCCCACCGCCATTTCACTTTTATTGCCGGTCGTCAGGATCAATCCTCCGAATTTATTGGCAAGTCCCATCAGGATATTGCCGCGGATGCGCGCCTGGATGTTTTCCTCGGTGGTATCCGACGGCAGTTTGGCAAAATAGGGGGCCAATGTCTTTAAATAACCCGCGAAGATCTTTTTAATGGGGATCACCTTAAACTCGATGGCCAAATTCTTTGCCAATTGCCTGGCATCCATGCGGGTGGCCTTGCTGTTAAAGCGGCTCGGCATGGATATGGCCGTGACATTGTCGTGGCCAAACGCGTCACAGGCAATACAGGCAACCAGGGCGGAATCCACTCCCCCGCTTATGCCCAGGGCCGCTTTCTTAAAACCGTTTTTGGATGCATAATCCCTGGTCCCCAAAACCAAAGCCTTGTAGATCTCTTCGCTGCTCCCTAATGCCGGGGCAACGGGATTATTTCCGGCGGATAGATCTACGTTTAAAAGCGTCTCTTCAAATTGTCTGGCCCGCGCCAATAGGGACCCATCAGGGGATACCACCATGCTCCCCCCGTCGAACACCAGCTCATCCTGCCCGCCGACGGCATTGATATACACCAGATGTGTTTTAGTTTCCCTGGCCCGGTCCATCAAAATATCCTGGCGGACTTTGAGCTTCCCCGCGTGATAAGGAGACGCGGAAATATTGATCAGGATCTTGGCGCCGGCCCTGGCTTGGGCTTTGTACACTGCGCCTTTGACCCAAATATCTTCACAGATGTTCAGGGCGACT
>CAYNGE010000173.1:0-3067 GCA_964396865.1 uncultured Planctomycetales bacterium | reverse complement strand
CGACCGCAATTACGTCGTGGATCTGAGCATCCCTGAATTTACCTGTATTTGTCCCAAGACCGCTTTGCCGGATTTTGCCCTCATCAAAGTGGCGTATAAACCCGATCATCTTTGTCTGGAATTAAGATCTTTGAAATTGTATTTGGTGGCATACCGCAACGTGGGTATTTTCCACGAACATTTAGTCAATAAACTGCTCGATGATCTGGTGAAAGCCTGTCATCCCCGCTGGATGCGTGTTGAAGCGATCATGAATCCCCGCGGCGGCATCGGCACAACTGTCATAGCCGAGTATTCACAAGGAAAGAACAATGAAAAGACCCGACGGACGTAAGCCTGATCAATTACGCAAGATCAAAGTCACTAAGAATTACATGAAAAATGCCGAAGGATCATGCCTGATCGAATTCGGCGAAACCAAGGTCATTTGCACCGCTTCCGTTGAAGAAGGGGTCCCGCCGTTCTTGAAGGGTTCAGGTAAGGGATGGGTGACCGCGGAATACGGCATGCTGCCGCGTTCTTGTACCAGCCGTATCAGGCGCGAGAAGACCTCCGGCCGTACTGAGGAGATCCAGCGTTTGGTCGGCCGCAGTCTGCGGGCGGTTGTTGATATGGACAAATTAGGCGAGCGCACCATCCGTATTGATTGTGATGTGGTGCAGGGCGACGGCGGCACCAGGACCGCTTCCATCACCGGTGGCTTTCTTGCTTTGGCAGACGCTTGTTTTTGGATGCGCAAGCAGAAGATGACACAGCACATCCCCATCAAAGATTTCATAGCGGCGATCAGCGTTGGTATTTATCAAAACGTTCCCATATTGGATCTCAATTATCTTGAGGATTCAAAGGCCGCTGTGGATATGAATATTGTGATGGTCGGCCGCGGCGAATTTGTGGAAGTGCAGGGCACGGGTGAGGGGAGCACTTTTTCCGCTTCTCAAATGCAAGCTTTGCTTAAATTAGCCGGAAAAGGCATTAAAGAACTTTTGAGCATACAAAAAAAGAATTTGCCCTATCTATCATCCCTATGAAAGAATTGATCGTTGCTTCCCGCAATAAAGGCAAAGTTGCGGAAATTAAAGAATTGTTAGCTGTACTGCCTTATAAGGTCACCTCTCTTTTAGATTATCCGCATATCCCGGAAATTATTGAAGACGGAAAAACTTACCATGCCAATGCCCTTAAGAAGGCCCGCCAGGCTGCTTTAATGACGGGTAAAATGGCCATGGCCGATGATTCGGGCCTTGAGGTCAAAGCCTTAGGCAATGCTCCGGGTATTTATTCCTCCCGTTTTGCCGGCAAGGGGGCCAGTGAAGAGGCCCGGAATAAGAAATTATTCGCGATGCTAAAGGACGTGCCCGACAGCCAACGCCAGGCACGTTACCGCTGTGTGATAGCCTTGGTTGACGCTCGGGGCCGGAAGCTTGGGATTGTTGAGGGCACTTGCAGCGGTTATGTCACAAGGAGAAATAAGGGCACAAACGGCTTCGGCTTTGATCCGCTTTTTTTGATCAAACGTTACAATAAAACTTTTGGCGAATTACCGGCTTCTCTTAAGGCCAAGATTTCCCATCGCGCCCGGGCATTGAAGAAATTCCGCCTGCTTTTGGGCTAAGTCTACTGCAGAAAATTCTTAAAGAGGGTATTGAAGATCTGCGGCATGGATATTTTTCTCTTAAATTTGGGGTTGGCGATCTTATCGTAAACACGGATATTTAGGGTTTGCAAAACATCCTTGGCAATGGGAGGCGTGATCCCGGAACTTAGGTCCACCGTCATGGTCAGGTCGCAGTACTGGTCAAAATTAACCCAGCCCCGGCCTAAGAGTACGATGGTGGGACCCTTGAGCCTTAAATTTTCAGTGTTGATCTTTTGATGGTCGATGGTGAAATTACCTTCCACATCGGTGATCACCACTTGTCCCAGACGCAAAGCTTCGTTGAGAATGCTAAGCAAGCCCTTAAACAAATTAAACTCCGCTAAAAACCCTTCCCGGATAGCTAGGGAACCTTTGGCTTGAAACTTATCTTTAAAGTCGGCTATTGTTCCGTTGGCGACGGCTGTCAAATAAAACTTCCCATTGATCTCTTCCATTCTAAGAGGAGAATCCATTTTCAACTTGTGCAGGTCCGTACTATCGATATTTAAAGCCAGGTCATAAGGCATGCCGGCGGCGTTTAGATCCATGGAGGCCACCGCATGCACGGTCCCGTCATACAATGTCCCGTCGAACGTTAGATCCTTGATCTTGCCTTCCCCCTGATCGACGTTGATTTTGGCGTCTTTGAGCTTATAGCCCATCAGGCTTATTTTGGGGCTCATGATATTGGCATTGAGCGTGTAGTTTTTCCAATCCAAGGCCGTCCCTTTAAAATTGGAGGTCATGGTGATCATTCCGCCGGGGCGCAAAGGCTCAATATATTTTTTTTGTTGGTCAGAGAGCGCCTTGACGAGATCTTCCAGGCGCACAGAGGCATTGGTGTTGATATCGAGCAGAGGTTGGCGGCCTGCCGCGAGAGTCACAGTCCCCTTAGCGTCAAATGCAGCGGTTAAATATTTTCCGGCTAGATCATTGATCGTGAACAAGTCTCCGTTTTTGATGATATCCGCTTTAAACTGCAGATCTTCGCCGTTGAGTATGGCGAAGATCTTAGGATTCTTGAAATCATCCAAGCTGCCGCTGGCGGAGTATTGTTTTCCTTCATAGGTGGCGGTAAAGTCGCGCCATTTAAAGGAATTAGGGGTGACTTCCATGACGCCGGTAATGTTCTTGATCTTTTGATTAAATTTACTGCTGGCAACGCTGACGTTGTTGACAGAGGCTGTCGCCCAGATATTGCCGGCCAGAGGGTCTAAGGCCAACCCTTCAAATTTAACTTTAACGGAACTAGTCCCGTCGAAAGTCAGGCCGTATTGAGAGACCAGCGCAGGATCGATGTTTTTAATTCTGGTTAAGTTTAATTCATCCGCCTGGACGTTAATATCAAGCATTGGATTTTTGAAATCTTTGACAGTGCCATTGATCTGGACATTGGTATCAAGAATATTGGCACCGAGCGCATTGATG
>CAYNGE010000172.1:0-3085 GCA_964396865.1 uncultured Planctomycetales bacterium | reverse complement strand
AGCAGGTAGTAGAGGGCTGATTTGGCATGGTCCGCCTTAGGTATTTTAACTGCGGCGGCAAATCAGCCCGGAGACTAGCGAAGCCCCGCCGCTGGGCGGGGCGAGCGTGCCTGCGAAGGAAATACAATGGCCGAATAGTACGAAGGAAACTCAATGCCCGGGATTTAGCCAGCCCACGACGGTCTGCCATAATAAATACAGATTTAATACAATGATCACAGCCGTCACTATCCACGAGAGAACTTGAAGCCATGCGGAGCTGACAAAATTTCCCATTTTCTTCTTATCCGACGTGAACACCACCAGCGGAACCACCGCGAAGCCTAATTGAAGGGATAAAACAACCTGGCTTAAAATTAATAATTGACCTACCCCCTTTTCTCCGTACATGGAGGCAACAATGGCCGCGGGGATGATCGCTATCAATCGTGTTAGCATGCGCCTGACCCATGGACGCAAACGGATATTCAAAAATCCTTCCATAACGATCTGGCCTGCTAAGGTCCCTGTTAATGTGGCATTCTGGCCGGATGCTAAAAGCGCGATCGCAAATACGACACTGGCCAAAGAGGCTCCTAAAACCGGCGTTAATAAATTATACGCATCATGAATATCGGCCACATCCTGGTGCCCGGTGCCGTGAAATGCCGCGGCGCTTAAGATCAAGATCGCGGCATTGATAAAGAACGCGATCATCAATGCACTCGCTGAATCGATGGCCGCAAAATGGATGGCCATTTTTTTGCCTTCATCGTTGCGTTCAAAAGCCCGGGTTTGCACAATACTTGAATGAAGATACAAATTATGAGGCATGACCGTGGCCCCTAAGATCCCAATGGCGATATATAACATGTCGGGATTAGTGACGATCTCCGGCTTTGGCAATAAATTGACAAAGAACATGGATAATGAAGGATTTGAAACCATCATTTCATAGGCAAAACATACTCCGATCAAGACGATCAGGCCTCCCACGATGCTTTCAATAACACGAAACCCCTTATACTGCAAAAATAAGATAATGAGAACATCAAACGCGGTCAGGATGATGCCTATAATAATAGGAAGATGGAAAAGCAGATTCAAGGCAATGGCTGCTCCGATCACCTCAGCCAGATCAGTGGATGCAATGGCTATCTCGGCCCCAAGCCATAACATGATAGATACCGGTTTACTATAATGGTCCCGGCAAGCCTGGGCTAGATCACGGTCAGTAGCAATTCCGAGCTTTAAAGACAAATGCTGTAACAAAATAGCGATAAAATTAGAGAACAATATCACGGACAATAAGATGTAGCCGTATTTCGCTCCGCCGGCTAAATCTGTTGCCCAGTTACCCGGGTCCATATAACCAACCGCCACCATAAGCCCCGGCCCTATAAAGGCCAGCATTTTTCTGCCCCAACCAGCCTTTGAAGGCACGTGGATGGTTGAATGCACCTCCGATAAACTAACTGTTTTGCTGTCCTGCCGCCAGCCCAGCCTCATATTACCTCCGGATCAATAATAACCGCTCCATAATATATCAAAAAATAAATTGAATCAAGCCGAGAGACGTTACAGGGAAGGAGACGCGCAGGACTCGCGCACGATCAAATCGGGAGAAAGTATTTTGCGGACCGTACCGCTTTGCTTGCCCGTCATAATTTCATAAATAACTTTTGTCGCCTCTTCCCCCATGTCAAACAAAGGCTGTTTGATGGTCGTTAACCCGACGGGCCCAAACAGTCCGGCTGGATTATCATCAAAACCGATGATCGAAATATCTTCCGGGACCTTAATGCCGTTTTCCATGGCCACTGAAATAATTTCAAGGGCCATGTCATCGCTGGCGGCAAAAATAGCCGTAGGAGGATTGTCCAGGGAAAAAAACCGCTCGGAGGCCTGACGGGCCGACCGGCGGGAATAGTCCCCTTTATAAACATAATCCGGCGGACATTCAACGCCATGTGTGGCCAAGGCGCTTTCAAAACCCTCAAACCGGTCTATACCCGCCTGGGTCTGCATATTACCGGTGACGGTGGCAATACGCTTATGGCCCAAATTGACCAAATATTCCGCAGCCGCAAACCCGCCTTTCACGTTGTCCACCGCGATGAAGCTAACCTCCAAGTCCTTAACTATATGGTTGATGACCAGACAAGGCGTGCCTTCGCGTACCGCTGATTCAACCTGGGCACGATTTTCAATGATATCCGCGAAGATCAGGCCTCCGGCATAAGTCGACCTCAAAGGATTGGTCCCGTCAGTAATATGAAAGATCAAATCCAAACGCAGGGATTCGCAGCCATGGCCGATGCCGCGTATCAACTCCACCGCGTAAAAAGAATGGAAAATGCCGGGATACCCGGGCATAACAAAACCAATGGCCGTATTTTGTATCCCGCGGGCCAAACGCTGGGCGGTAGGATTGGGTCTGAACTTAAGATCGCCGATGGCCTTCTGCACGCGCTGGGCGATCTCTTTATTGACCGTGGCCACACCATTGAGGACGCGGGAAACGGTGGTGATGGAAACGTTTGCCCGTCTGGCGACATCAGTTATGCTTATTTTTTTTTCGACCACGTTGAGGGTAAAGGAGATGGATGAACGGTTTTAAACTAACTAAATTTTACAGTGTCCCCAACCTTAAGATCCGTGGATTTATCCTTGATGTCCGCGGCACAAATATCACGACGCACCTGAATGACTTCCAGGGCTGCAATTTCCCTTGAACCGCGATAAACTTTCAAAGCTTGACCCACGCTCACGGGACTGTTCTCCTGACCAAGGTCGGTGATAACGAAATTATTGGCTGTATTGATACTGATAATGGAGCCCGTGATCTTACCGGCCGACGGTGCGGAAGCCATTGGCGCCTGGTTGCCGCTGGGGGCATTGACAATAATGGGAGGCAGCTCCATATTGCCCGTCGAAGCGGACGGGCTCAAGGGATTTTGCGAAAGTTTCTTATCCAGGCTTTCTTTGATCTTCCAAATTTCATCAATACGGCCCTGGATGACACTTTCCGTTTCGGCTAATTTTCTCTGCATGGCATCTTTATCATCCGTCAAACGGGATATGGTCTTCTCCAAAGCGAGCTTGG
>CAYNGE010000171.1:0-3110 GCA_964396865.1 uncultured Planctomycetales bacterium | reverse complement strand
GTCGATAAACCAAAATTCCTTTTGGCGAATTTGACCCTGTCGGTGGAAAGTCTTGTCATTTTTTCGATTTTGGGTATAATGACAGCACTTTTTTCATTTTCTTTAGGTGTGGAGCGCGGCAAGCATTTGACGGCCCAAGTCATCGATGAGAAAGTCGCCGCGGCGTGGAATGTGGGCGCCCGCACAGCGGCATCGCCCGTGGCAGTACCCGCGGCCAGAGCCGCCGCAGCCCCAAGACCGTTTGGAAATTTGCTGCCATCCGGGACCCGTTTTACGCTTCAGGCTGCCAGCTATATGAATGAAGAGTACGCCCGCCAGGATGCATTGGTCCTTAGGGCGAAACATTTACAAAGCTTTTTGGTCAAAAACGGTAAATACTGGTTAGTGTGCTTCGGCAGTTTTACCAATAAAGAAGACGCGGCGGCATTCTTAAGAAAATTGCCACAGGCCTACCGCGGCAGTCAAGTCAGGAGATTTTGATGTCATTGCATTCCTCATTAAAGATCGATAGGGCGAGCGTAACCCAAAGAAGCGTTAATGAAAAAAGGCCTTTGGAAAGAAGATTCCGATATCATCGGGCTGCCTAAAACCAAGATCGTACGCGTTAAGGCCAAGAAGAAAGTCAAAGCCGAAGAAGGTGCCGCGACGGGTGAAGCTGCAGGTACTACAGGTGCTGCGGCCGTGCCCAAGCCGGCGGAAGGTGCAAAACCTGCCGCCAAACCGGGTGCAGGTGCCGCTAAAAAGTGAATGGCCAATATCCTCCCCACGATTTGCTTGGGTCTTTTCCTGATCATTACGCTTCCAGCGCAGGGATTCGCTTCTGAGCATTTTCCTTTTCTGGCAGAAGTTACTAAAGATTCCATCAATGTCCGCGCCGGTTCCAATACCAATTTTGAGAAGATCGACAAGTTAAGCAAAGGGACCGTAGTCGTGGTTTTAGGCCGCAGCTATGAATGGTATAAGATCCAGCCAATGCCAACGACTAAAGCTTACATCCGATCTGATTATTTGAAGACCAAAGAAGGAAGCATTGTCGCTTCTGTTTCGGGAAATAAAGTCAATGTCCGCGCCTCCCCAAACAGTGATTCCGCGTCTTTGGGGCGGGTTGAAAAGGGGACGTTGGTCAAAATTTTAGAGCAGGCCCATGGGTGGTGCCGCATTACCCCCGTAGCCGGTTTGGCTGCCTGGGTTTATAAGGATTTTTTAAAAGAAACATCAGCGGATGTGCCGGATTCCATGCTTATTGCGGCGGTGCAATGGCCGACGGCAGGCGGCAGTGTCGATGTTTCCCTGCGCGCAACGGTGGAACCTTTAAGCGAAGCCCCCGCGGCAGGCGTGCATTATGAGTTAACGCTCGAGGGCAAACCTGTTTATTATCTTCAGGACATGCCTCAAATGTCTTTTTTTTCTAATAAGGTCGTCGATGTCAAAGGATCCGTGATCTTAAACCCGCAGAAAAAATTTACGTACCCTCTTTTACACGTCAATAAAATTTCATTGGTCCTTTAATATGCTTGATGTACTCTTATTGATCGCGTTTGCCGTAATTCCTGCCATTATCCTGCATGAGTGCGCGCACGGACTTTGTGCGTATAAGCTCGGCGATCCCACGGCCCGTAACTGCGGCCGCCTGACCTTAAATCCCATCAAGCATATAGACCCCTTAGGCAGTCTTATTATCCCCGGCGGTCTTTTTTTAGCGCATTATTTTGGCCTGACTAAGTCTTTGTTCCTTTTTGGATGGGCCAAGCCGGTGCCGGTTAATTTCGCGGCCCTTCGTCCGCGCCGGCTGGGGATGATCTTGGTTGCCGTCGCCGGGCCGCTGACTAATATCGCCTTAGCCTGGATTTTTTCCAGGCTTTATATATGGCCTCCTTTGTCCAGCGTTTCTAATATTTGCGGATGGGCGGTGATACTTAATTTGACCCTGGCGGTTTTCAACATGGTCCCTATACCGCCTCTGGACGGCTCAAGGGTAGTGACCGGCCTTTTGCCGATGAAGTTGGCCTATTACTATAGCCGTCTGGAACCTTTTGGTTTTATCATATTGGTTGTATTTTTGCAGCTGGGTATGTTAAGATTTCTTTATCCTTTGATAGAGCAGGCGGGTTATTGGATCGGGGTGCAGATATGATTTCCAGGGTTTTTGTCCGTTTAAAAAACAATCCTTATTCCATTGTTATCGGCAGCGGTATTTTAGAAAAATTCCCGCAGCATATCCGTCATCTGGATTTAGGGAAAGATGCGCTAATCATTTCGGACCCTTTGGTTGGACGTCTGGCAGGAGCAAAATTATCTAATGCCCTTAAAAAAGCAGGGTACACGGTTAAAATGCTTAATGTCCCGCAGGGGGAAAAGAGCAAAAGCGCTGCCGCTACTTTGCGTTTGATCAAGCAGATCAGCGCCTATGATGTTGATAAAAAGATTTTTATCATAGCTTTAGGCGGAGGGGTGATCGGGGACTTGGCAGGGTTTGTGGCGGCCATTTATAAACGCGGGGTGCCTTATATTCAGGTACCTACGACTTTATTGGCCCAGATTGATTCGTCCATCGGCGGAAAAACAGCCATTGATCTAGAAACAGGAAAAAACCTGGTCGGTGCTTTTTATCAGCCCAAGCTGGTATTTAGCGACACTAAGGTGCTCAAAACTTTAAGCCGTCGGCAGATCCGCAACGGTTTAGCCGAGGCCATTAAATACGGGATCATCGGCGATCCTAAGCTTTTTGGTTTTATTGAGGGGCACTATAAAAAATTCTTTAAAAATGACCCTGCGGCCTTCAATTATATTGTCCGCCGCTGCGCGCAGATCAAAGCCCGGATCGTCACGAAGGATGAAAAAGAAACAAAAAATTTACGTACGGTCCTTAATTTCGGCCATACCGTGGGCCATGCCGTGGAAGCTGCCGGCCGGTATGATCAGTATCATCATGGCGAGTCCGTGGGGCTTGGCATGCGGGTGGCGGCGCGTATTTCCGTAAGCTTGGGGCTTTTGTCTCCCGCTTGCGAAGGTCGTATCAATCAGTTGATCTCGAGTGTCGGCCTGCCGGAGAAGATCACCGGCATCCGTTTGGCCCGCATCCTGGACCTCATGGGCCATGACAAGAAATT
>CAYNGE010000170.1:0-3116 GCA_964396865.1 uncultured Planctomycetales bacterium | reverse complement strand
GTCAAAGGCGTCCATGTGATTTACGGCGATGTTTGGGTCAGCATGGGCCAGGAAAAAGAAACAGACAAACGGGTCCGGGAATTTGAAGGCTATCAGATCAATCGGGATCTGGCGAAATTGGCCGATCAAAATTATATTTTTATGCATTGCCTGCCCGCGCATCGCGGTATGGAAGTGACCGCGGATATCATCGACGGAAAACATTCGGTGATCTTTGACCAGGCGGAAAATCGTCTGCATGCGCAAAAGGCTGTTTTGTTAAAATTATTAAAGGGGTCATTATGAAAAAAGTTGTTTTAGCTTATTCCGGCGGACTGGACACCAGCTGCCTGATCCGTTGGCTCAAAGATAAAAATTACGAAGTCATTGCTTTTATGGCGGACGTTGGGCAAGGCAGTGATTTTAAGAAAATAGAAAAACGTGCTTTGGCCACCGGCGCATCGAAGGTCTATGTCCTGGACCTAAAAAAGGAATTCGCCAAAGATTATGTATTCCCGGCCATTAAAGCCAACGCGGTTTATGAAGGCAAATATTTCTTGGCCACCGCCTTGTCGCGCCCATTGATCGCCAAACACCAGGTGGCTGTGGCCAAAAAGGAAAAAGCAACGGCGATCGCCCACGGCTCTACCGGTAAAGGCAATGACCAGGTACGTTTTGAAGTGACAGCTAAGATCTTAGCGCCGCATTTGGAATCATTAGCGCCTTTGCGCACATGGGAATTAAAGACCCGCGAGCAGGAGATCCAATATGCTCATAAGCATAAGATCCCCATTGATGTCACTAAAAAGAGCCCTTACTCGGTTGATATCAATCTTTACGGCCGTTCTATTGAATGCGGTGTTTTGGAAGACCCCTGGGTTGAGCCTCCGGAAGAAATTTACGCGATGACCAAAGATCCGCTCAAGTGTCCCAATCGTCCGGAATATGTCGAGGTGGAATTTAGTAAAGGGGCCCCTGTTAAGGTCAACGGCAAGCCGTATGGCCCGGCAGATCTGATCATCAAGCTCAATGGGATCGGCGGACGAAACGGGGTGGGACGCGTGGATATGTTGGAAAACCGTTTGGTGGGCATTAAGTCCCGCGAGATCTATGAAAATCCCGCAGGGACGATCTTGATGACGGCCCATAAAGAGCTGGAAGCATTGGTGCTCGACCGGGAGACTTTGCATTATAAAGAATTGATCTCCTCTCAGTATGCCCAGCTCGTTTATTATGGTTTGTGGGAGACGCCGCTGAAAGGGCAATTAGATGCGTTCATCGATAAAACTCAGGAACGTGTCAGCGGAGTTGTGAAGATCAAGCTGTATAAAGGAAGCTGCCAGGTGGCGGGGCGTAAATCTCCGTATTCGCGTTATAAAGAAGAACTGGCAACCTACGGCGATAAAGATATTTTTGATCCCAAACTTTCCGAGGGTTTTATTCGGATTTGGGGTATGCCGTATTAAGCTGGATGAACAGCTATTATGTATTCGGCACGGAATATTTTTGCCGTCTGCTTCGGTTTATGACAAAAATGTTCTAAAGACTATTTTCATTTGGAACATTTTTGTCATAATTCCTCGCAGACATTTGGCAAAAAATTCCTTATTGTGCCTTATACATAATAGCTATTCATCCAGGCTAATGTACTTAAGTTGTAATATAAATTTTTAATTTGGGGAGCAAATATGGCTAAACTTTGGGGCGCGCGATTCGAAAAAAAGTCCGATCCGCTGGCGGACCTGTTTACTTCCAGTATTAGCTATGACCATCGTTTGGCTAAATATGATGTCATGGGTTCGATAGCTCATGCCCAAATGTTAGGCAAGCAGGGGATCATTCCTAAAGCGGACGCGGCTGGGATCATAGCGGGCTTAAAAAAGATCCTCGCCCAAATCGAGTCCGGTAAATTTAAATATGATCCTAAAGCCGAGGACATTCATACGGATATTCAAAACCGGCTGAAAGCCGCGATCGGCAAACCCGCGGATAAATTACATACAGCCCGTTCACGCAATGATCAGATCGTTCTGGATATGAAGCTTTATGCCAAAGATGAAATGGCCCGGCTGCAGGACGCTATCGCTCATTTACAAAAAGCGATCCTGGATTTTGCCATTAAGAATAAAGATGTCATTATCCCGGCGTATACACATCTGCAGGCGGCACAGGTGGTATTGTTAGCGCACCATATGCTGGCCTATGTTGAGATGTTAGAGCGTGATAAAGCACGGATCTTTGATTGTTCCAAACGCACGGACTTTATGCCTTTAGGCAGTTGTGCTTTATCGGGCACATCTTTGAAGATTGACCGGGCTTATGTCGCGAAACTTTTGGGTTTTTCAAAAGTAGCGGCTAATAGCATGGATGCTGTTTCCGACCGGGATTTTATCGTTGAATTGATAAATAGTTGCGCTTTGACGGCCGTTCATTTGTCACGCATGGCGGATGACCTGATCTTATGGGCCACCAAAGAATTTGATTTGATCGATATCGACGATAGTTTCTGTACCGGATCGTCCATTATGCCGCACAAGAAAAACCCCGATGTTTTGGAATTAGTCCGGGGGAGCTGCGCCAAGGTCGTGGGGCATCAAACGGAGATCCATGTTTTATTAAAGGGCCTGCCTTTGACGTATAATCGGGACTTGCAGCTGGATAAGCCGGCTTTGTTCGGCAGTGTCGATACCGTCAAAAACATGCTTTTAGTTATGAGTAAGATCTTTACCTGTATGATAGTTAAAAAGTACAATGCGGCCGCGCGCGTACAGGATGAAAGTTTTTTTACCGTTGATGTCATGGATCATTTGATCAAGAAAGGCGTTTCTTATCGCGACGCGCATGATATTTTGGGGCATATGGTCCGTGACTGTCTGGATCGCGGCAAGCCCATATCCTCGCTTTCTTTAAGTGAATTGAAAAAATATTCACCGGCGTTGGGAGGGGATGTAAAGAAACTTCTCAATCCCGTGATGTCTGTTAAGATCAAAGCTTCTTTTGGGTCGACGAATCCGAATTTAGTCGCCCGGCAGCTGCGTCTATGGAGCAAGAAGTTCCATGCATGATTTTCATTTTAAAAACGGTGAGCTTTGTTGCGAAAACGTGAAGGTTTCGGCGGTGGCCGATCGCGTGGGCAC
>CAYNGE010000169.1:0-3137 GCA_964396865.1 uncultured Planctomycetales bacterium | reverse complement strand
GCAATAGAACTGCTTCCATCAGGGCAAAATGGGTGATGTTGGTATTATTTGGGCTTGGGGGGCTGGCGTATTGGTCAGGCAGTGAAGCGGTTTTGCCGGCGTATATTGCCGGTATAATGTTGGCTGAATTTGCGGCAAAAGAGGAACATTGGGTGAGGCGGTTGAGGACCATGATAGTTGGTTTTCTCACACCATTTTATTTTTTGCGGGCAGGCACGCTGGTTTCTGTTGGCGCTTTGATAGCGGCGCCGTTTATTTTTTTAGCATTGCTGTCAGGCAAGGTCATATCTAAAATTTTCGGGCTGTATCCCGTGATCGGGCGTTTCCGTCAAGAACGCTCGGAAAGGTGGTTTTATACCCTCATGATGTCAACCGGGTTGACTTTCGGGACCATTTCAGCTCTTTACGGATTATCACATAATATAGTTAGCCGCCAACAATACTCTTTCTTGGTTGCGGTGGTCATTGCCAGCGCAGTTATACCGACAATGATCGCTAATTTTGTATTCTTACCTAAGCATCTTCTTCCCAATGTAGGAAAAGAAATACATATGAAAAGAAGATCGGAAGGCGGCATTGATGAGGAATAAGTAAATTTCCGGTACAGTGGATGTAGTTAATGCCAATATGCTCTTTTTTGTGATAGAATCTCTATATAATTAACTTTTGAATACCGCAAATGAAGGAGAAAATTATGCCGCATGTCAGCGTAAAGCTCTATCCTGGCAGGTCCCAACAGCAGAAAACCCAGCTTGCCGAGCAAATAGTAAAAGACGTTGTTGCGATCATGAAGTGCCAAGAAGAATCAGTTTCGGTGGCTATGGAAGAGATCCAGCCGCAGGATTGGGCAGAGAAGGTCTACAAACAGGACATTCTTGGCAACTGGGAGAAGCTATACAAAAAGCCCGGGTATGACCCCTTTAAATAATACATTTAAATAAAACTCCTTCCCCAAAATAGATAACCCTTCCCACGTAATTTTTATTTGAAATTTAAAACAAAATTTTATGGATGGAGTGGAAAAATGTCAATAAAAAGGAGAGTCCGCACATTTTTTTAAATTTTAAAGCAAATATAATTCTATTAATAAGCGTCATCATAACAGCCATTGATTTATTTATTAACCTTTCAGGTCGGCAAGGATGTGCTTTAAGAAAGGAGAGAGGATGACAAAACTTAATTTGAAAAATAAACAAGGTTCAAAGGCCCCCAATGGTTTTATCAAGTCTTTTGACCCGCAGTGTATGCCTTCCAAGCATGATATAGAAGAGCTGGCTTACAGGATCCATGAAGAAAAGGGGGGATCGGCTTTAGATAATTGGACGGAAGCCGAACAGACGCTTAATGAAAAATATTGTAAAGGGGGACACAAAAGAACCGAATGAAAAGAGTCAAAAAAAGGAAAAATATTTATGCTTACACTAAATAAAAATATTGTGGTCCGTCCTTCTTTAGAACGCGGCCATACCGACTGGGGGTGGCTTAATAGTTACCATACCTTTTCTTTCGCTGATTATTATGACCCGGGCCATATGGGTTTTAGTACATTGCGGGTGATCAATGAGGACCGGATCAAGGGCGGATCAGGGTTTGGCGCCCATTCCCATGATGACATGGAGATCATATCTTATGTTGTTAGCGGGGGCCTCAAGCACGCAGATTCAATGGGAAATAAGACGATCATCCTGCCTGATGAAGTCCAGATCATGAGCGCGGGCACCGGAGTAACACATGCGGAAATGAACTATTTTAATGATCGGGAAACCCATTTCTTTCAAATTTGGATCCTGCCTGAGAGAAAAGGCATACTACAAAGTTATGGACAAAGGTCATTTAAAAACGAATTCTTAAAGCAAAATTTAGTTCTTGTTGTTTCCAAAGATAAAAGGAACGGATCTATAGGGATCAACCAAGACGCCAACATTTATATAGGACGATTAAGGCCCCGGGGAGTTATTAATTTTAATATCCACATAGGCCGTCATGTCTGGATCCAAATGGTTAAGGGAAGCGTGGAGATCAATAAAACAGATATTCAAGCAGGTGACGGCTTATCTATAAGTAATGAAAAAGAACTGATAATTTTAGCAAAGGAAGATGCGGAATTTATCTTATTTGATTTAAAGTAATAACAACTAATATTGCTATGATTTTAAAGGGAGAACAATATGAAAATACCTCAAGAGAAAGTCATGATCGATCATAATGACGTTGTCATGCTGTTGATCGACCACCAGAGCGGTCTATTTAATCTCGTTAATGACATGTCAGTATCTGCCTTGCGTAATCATATAATTGCCCTCGCCAAGGTCGCGACCATGCTGAAGATCCCTGTCATCACAACTGCATCCGTGCCGGAGGGGCCAAACGGACCGGTCATTCCGGAGATCCAGCAATTTGCTCCCCATGCTCAATATATTCCACGTCAGGGTCAGATCAATGCCTGGGATGTGCCCGAATTTGTAATGGCCGTTGAAGAGACCAAACGCAAGACCATCGTGATGACCGGCACGCTCACAAGCGTTTGTCTGGCATTTCCGGCTATCTGTGCCGTTGAATCCGGCTATAAGGTGTATGCTGTGGTGGATGCTTCGGGCAACTGGAGCCGGATGGCCACTGATTTGACTGTCGCCCGCCTTGCACAAGCCGGCGTAATCCCCATTGATACGTTTGCCGTTATAGGAGAGCTTCAAAAGACCTGGAATCGCCCCGATGCATTGGATTATGCCAATCTCTTTGGTGAGCATATAATTTCGAATTACCGGCTGCTGATGGAAATCCATAATAAAACTCTAGAAGCCGCTCATCCAATTTTTCAAAAGAGCGGAGGACTATTAAACAGGTTCTAACGCCATACCGTTGGCGTTTTCTTTTCCGCTCCACCCGCTCAAAGAATTTAGTTGTAAAAATGCGCTAATCAGGGGTACAATATTTTTTTTAATGACGGCATTCCTTACCTCTTTTTTATGAAACTTGGATTAAAAACCGCCATCATTTTTGTCCTAGGGACGCTGATCATCGGCGTCTTGGGCATCCAATCCTATCTGAAAATCCAGCAGTTGACTGAAGCGAGCCGTTGGGTGGTCCATACCCAAGAGGTGCAAAAGGGCCTGGAGCGCGTCCTCTTAAGGCTTGTG
>CAYNGE010000168.1:0-3142 GCA_964396865.1 uncultured Planctomycetales bacterium | reverse complement strand
TGGCCACAATTCTGGATTTTTACGGATTTGTTGTTTGCGGATTTGCGGCCGGCTGTTGCCCCTCTGCCTGGCTGCGGTAGACGGACATGAGCTTTTTGATCATTGCGGGATCATTCATGATCTGCTGGGTCAGGGCCATGATCTTGGGATTACTCATCAGTTTGGCGATATCGTGGTCGTTAATTTCTTTTTGGACCTCAGGGTCTTGCAGGACTTTCTGGAAACGCGGGTCTTGCGACAATGACTGCGCGTCAGATTGTGAAGCGGCGTTTGTATCTTGGGCGGCCGCCTTCAATGGGGGGAGAAAATTTTTCACCCATGGCGCTGTAGTTTTATAGGAAATCGAACTTATCACATCATTGTGTACAGTAGTCCAAACCCCTCCCCGGGCCGGCAAAAGAGCCAATAATATTAAGGTAAGGACAATAAATACCCAGCCCCAAGCTAAAGTCAGGACGGCGCCCGCCAAACTGCTTAAGAAGCCTGGCCCTACATCCGTATTAGTTGCCTGCGCGAATGATTTAAGAAGAAATCTTAGAAGAAATTGCAAAATAAAAGGACCGAATAATCCGATGAGCAGGCTTACGACCAAGTCTTGGGTGGCTTGGTAATAAAAAATACCGATGATAGTAGCTATTATAAGAGAAACAGGAGCCAGTAAAGAACGTATAAATCCGCGTGCAGCTCCACGCGCCAGGCACAAAAGGCTTATGATCAGAGTGATATAGTCAGTGAAGGTCATTTTGGACGTATTCTTTTAAAAAAAGTTATGGGATAGTATAGCATTGGTGTAAATAGGCCGCAATAAGAATGAAGTTAAAAAAAAGTGCGTATTTCTATGCCCCTCAAGAGTTTAATTATTTATATTTTTTTTATTAGAATTTTCATTTTAGGCCTAACTGTAATAGTATCATATGCTTATGGATTTTTAAAATGTTTTGATTTTGATTTGCTTTTTGGAAAATATGTTTTAAACTATAGATAAAGGAAAGCGCTTTCACGGTCATAATTTTTATATCAAAAATAAGGTATTTTTATGGAAACCCCCCGCATGAACCAACGTTCTGAATCCAGATACAGTTGTTTTGTTCCGGTAGAAGGCAAAGAAGGCGGCGAATTTGATCAGACTAAAACAGTGGATATCAGCAGACACGGGATCGGATTTTTGTCTTCCCAGTCCATTAGGATCGATCAGAAGATCGCCCTTGAAATTGTTCTTCGGCCGAACACAGAACCTGTTATGGTTGTTGGGGTTGTCAAGTGGGTGCGTAAGCTTTCGGATGCCGAGCAATACCGTATTGGCATGGTTTTTTCAGAAACTATTTCCGGTTCTCCAGACCGTTTGGATAAATATTTTAGTCCAAAACGCTGGAAAGACTAACGAGTACCTCCATTTAAGAAGGGGGCCCCATAGCTATGCCGGCCGCCACTGAAACAAAGGAAGATCGTAGGGAATTTGAGCGGTTTTCAGCCCGTTTTCCTGTAAAATTTAAAGATTCGCGCGATGATTACGGCAATGATGTTTTTTTAAAAGATGCTTCGGCCGGCGGTGCGCGTATTTTGACCAAAGAACGGTTTTTCTTAGGGGGCCAGCTTTCTTTGGAAGTTGAATTACCTGACGGCGGAGAGCCGATGGTCTTAAACGGCTCTGTGGCGTGGGTCAAATTTTTGAATTTGTCTTTATGGGACATAGGACTGCAATTTCCCCAGGTCAATTTTATAAAAATGCAACGTCTGTTTAGGCTCACCGAAGGAAGCGCACCAAATCCCTCAACCTGAAGTTTTATGCCCGAAGATCCTTTTTACACATTTTTACCTGACGGGGTGAGCTTCACCTCAAAACAAGCCGCCAGCGTCAGGACCATCTACGCTCCTTTGTGCGGTACAGGGGCCATGAGCGTCAAGTCCGCCATTACGCCGTTTCTTAGCGGCGATATTAAAGTTGATGGATCTCATTACCTGACCAAACCCGTTTCTCGCGAAGATCTGCGCCTGCCGTTGCGGGATTTTTTTGTTTTTATCAGATCCAAGGGGGTTTTTGGCATATCCCAGGAAAGTCCGTTGGATGGTGTTTGTGTGGAGATGGGCCCATTGTGGCATAAGCATAAGCGCTCCTTTAAGGAGGCGGGATTAGAATTAAGCGCAGTCAACTTTATTCCGGCCTCCGGAGAAAATGTTGAACTCATGCAGGTGACGGTCAAGAATATTTCAAGAAAAATAATTTCCTTTTCACCCACCTTTGCCATTCCTCTTTTCGGCCGCGGCCTGGGCAACAAACACGATCATGAACATGTGACCGCCCTTTTAAACCGGATCCAACAGATGCCGGAAGGCGTGCTTTTGGAGACGACCATGGCCTTTAATGAACAAGGCCATAAGGCCAGCCCCAGTGTTTATTTTGTATTTGGATGCGAGGACAACGGAGGCCGCATCCTGGGTTCTTTTCCGACGGTGGATAGTTTTTACGGCGATGGAGGTTCAAGCCGCAGGCCCCAAGCGGTTTTTGAAGATCATAAACCGGTCCTTTTAGATGAGAGTCTCCGGAATGGCAAGGAGGCGGTCGGGGCTTTAAAGTTTAAAGACCTTACCCTTAAGCCGGGACAAAGCCGGTCTTATGTGATGATGGTTGGGATCGCCTCTGATAAACTCCTTGCCCTTGAGATCTTCAGCCGTTTCAATAGTGCTGATAAATTTGCCCAAGCTTTGGATGTTAACAAGGAATATTGGTCCGGAAAGATCTCTTCCATTGTTTTTACCGGCGCGGATAAAAATTTTGATGCCTGGATGCGCTGGGTTATTTTACAGCCGGTATTGCGCCGTATTTTCGGCTGCTCTTTTTTGCCCGATCATGATTACGGCAAGGGCGGCAGGGGTTGGAGAGATATCTGGCAGGACCTGTTGTCGTTGATCTTAATTGAGCCCCACTTAGTCAGGGGAGATCTGATCAACAATTGCGCGGGCATCCGTATAGATGGCAGCAATGCTACCATCGTGGGCGCGGGCCCGGCTGAGTTTTTGGCGGACCGCAATGCCATCACCCGCGTGTGGATGGATCACGGGGCGTGGCCGTTTTTGACTTTGTTGCTTTATATCGACCAGACCGGGGACTTTGATATCTTGTTGGAGAAACAGGATTATTTCC
>CAYNGE010000167.1:0-3180 GCA_964396865.1 uncultured Planctomycetales bacterium | reverse complement strand
CCTCGCCGTGGGCCACCGGCAGATAGATCGGACCGGACATACCCTTGGTCCACGCGCAGCGGCCTTCGATTTTCAAGTGCACCCAGCGGGCCTCGAATTTAGCCGAATCATTATAAAACAAAGTTGCTTCCTGTCCAATATCCCATCCCAAACCCGGCAAAATACCGGCCTTAGCCAAGATCTGAAATCCGTTGCATATGCCGATCATTAATTTACCATCACGGATAAATTTCCTGATATCTTCCCCTAATTTTAAACGCAATTCATTGGCCAAAATGCGTCCGGAGGCGATATCATCCCCGTAGCTAAACCCGCCGGGCAAAGCCAGAATATGATAATCACTTAACTTTTTGACGCCGGATACCAAGGCATTCACGTGGACCTGCTCTACGTGGGCGCCGCAACGACTGAAAGCGTAAGCCGTTTCCTCATTGCAGTTGGTGCCGGCGGTGCGTAAAACTATGACTTTAACGTTCTGTGCCATGTTTTTTATGAATTATTTCTTTTTCTTGGCGTAAAATTGTTTGATGATCCTGACGACATCTTCCGGCTTGTCGGCTAGCTTTATAATACCCAAATCCCCGGCATCAACGCAGCCCTCCTTAAGCACGGTCTCCTTTAACCAATCCAAGAGCCCTTTCCAATATTTACTTCCAAAAAGGACCACCGGAAATTTCTCCATGCGCTTAGTCTGAATAAGGGTGATACTTTCGAATAGTTCATCCATCGTGCCGTAACCGCCGGGAAAGATCACGAAAGCCTTGGCGTATTTGACAAAACACACCTTGCGGCAAAAAAAGTAATGAAACTTGACCAAATGATTGATATATGGATTGGGCTTCTGCTCCGTCGGTAAATCGATATTTAACCCGATGGACACCCCTCTTCCCGCGGCAGCCCCTTTATTGCTTGCCTCCATGATGCTGGGCCCCCCGCCGGTGATGACCGCATAACCGGCTTTGGCTAACAACTCCGCTGTTTTTACCGCCGCGTTATAATAAGAATGCGCGTTGTGGATACGGGAAGAACCGAATATGGTCACCGCCGGACCTATGTCTTTGAGCTCTTCAAACCCGTCGACAAATTCCGCCATGATGCGGAAAATACGCCAGGGGTCTTCCATCATCTCCAGATCAGGGGCCTGCTTAAATTTTTTTGTTTTTAACATAGATTTCCTCTTATTTTAACGGTGCTTTCCAAATTTCTTTAAGTTCATCCGCACGGGCATTGACGACCGGCCGGTCCTTAAGACCATAGACGACAATTTCCTGGGTTGCTTCAACCGAACCGATCTTCGCGTAAGCAATGCCTTTGAGGACCTTGGCCAACGCTTTTTCATGGACCGGGGATGCCTCAACAATAAAACGCGAATTGCTCTCGGAGAAAAGCAGAACATCATCCCGTTTGCGGCCGGCTTTAAAAGGGACATTTTTTAATAAGACCGTTGCTCCCAACCCGCCGGCCATGGCCATTTCCGCCAAAGCAACACCCATCCCGCCTTCAGAGCAATCATGCATCGAGGCGATCAAGCCCAGATGGGCCGCTTTTTGGACGGCGCGGTAAGTCTTGCAGGCTGTTTTAAAATCAACCTGAGGAACATTTTCGCCCAACTGCCCTGAATTTTCCAGATAAATCGATCCGCCCATTTCATCACGTGTCATTCCGATCACATAAATGCTATTGCCGGCACATTTAAGGTCCATGGTCACGCAACGCCGGACATCATCGATGATGCCGATAGCGGAAATAAGAATGGTCCCCGGAATGCTTAAGCTCTTGCCTTTATGCGTATATTCATTATATAAGCTGTCCTTGCCGGAAATAAACGGAGCGCCAAAAGCGACCGCGGCCTTATAACAACCGCGGGCGCAGCGTACCAGAGATCCCAGACGGTCCGCCTTATCCGGATTGCCCCAGCAAAAATTATCCAACAAAGCAATGCGGTCCAAAGATCCGCCCACAGCGATGATCTGGCGTATGGCCTCATCAATACAGGAAGCCGCCATCCAAAAAGGATCGATCATGCCATAACGCACATTGATACCGTTGGAAACTGCAAGGCCGCGATTGGTACCAAGCCGGCCCCGAATGACCGCAGCATCGGAGGGCCCATCGCAAGTTTTCCCGACCAAAGGCTTAACCACGCTTGTTCCCTGCACCTCATGGTCATAAACGCGGATGACGCTTTCTTTGGAGGCGACATTATAATGACTTAAAGCTTTGCACAAGCTTGCGGTCAAGTCCGCTGAAAGCCCGCCAGGCAATTTTTCTTTCTTTAAAACAGGTTTATAGAAAACTGCCTCCTTGGTAATTTGAGGCAAGCCGTCATGCACAAAAGACATATCCAGATCAGCCACCTGCCGGCCGTGAAAAAACAATTGCAGCCGGCCCGAGCCGTCAAACTCGCCTAAAACCGCAGTCTCCACATTCTCATCCGCGAAGATCTTTAAAAGAGCATTGATATTGCCAGGAGGTACCGACAAGATCATGCGCTCCTGGGACTCTGAGATCCAGATCTCATGATAGGAAAGGCCCTGATATTTAAGAGGCGCCTTATCTAAATTGACCCGGGCGCCGGTCTTGCGGCCCATTTCCCCGACGGCCGAGGAAAATCCTCCGGCTCCGCAATCAGTGATGGCCGAATACAAATTTGCCTCGCGCGCCTTAAGCAAAGCATCCAGTATTTTTTTCTCCTCAATGGGATTGCCTATCTGCACGGCGCCGCTGGACACTGTTTCGGATTCGCGGGTCAGCTCTCCGGAAGAAAACGTGGCGCCATGAATGCCGTCGCGTCCGGTACGTCCGCCGGCCGCCACAATGAGATCGCCCGCATTGACGCGTTTGATCTCTTTATGTTTGGGGATAAGCCCGATATTGCCGCAAAACACCAACGGGTTGCCTACAAAATGTTTATCAAAAACAATGGCCCCATTGACCGTAGGTATCCCCATTTTATTGCCATAATCACGCACGCCGGAGATGACCCCCTTCATAACGCGTTTAGGATGCAGCGCGCCCAAAGGCACGCCGGATGCGGGCGTATCGGGAGAAGCGAAACAAAACACGTCCGTGTTGCACAAAGGTTTGGCCCCAAGGCCCGTGCCTAAGGTATCGCGGATGACGCCTCCCACTCCGGTATTGGCCCCGCCGAAAGGTTCCAGGGCTGAAGGGTGATTGTGC
>CAYNGE010000166.1:0-3207 GCA_964396865.1 uncultured Planctomycetales bacterium | reverse complement strand
TTAGTGTGGACCTATCATATCCTGCGGACGGACAAGTTTATCGAACTCCTCAGGACTAAGCAATCCTAAAGCGACCGCTGATTGTTTTAGGGTCATGTTTTCAGAGAATGCTTTGTGCGCCACCTTCGCGGCATTATCATAACCGATACGCGGACTTAAAGCGGTCACGAGCATCAGCGAATTATCCAGATGTTTTTTGATATTGAGTTTGTTAGCTTCGATGCCGATCACGCAACGGTCAGTGAGACTTTCACAGGCATCAGACAAAAGCTGTATGGAATTAAGGATATTGAAAATGATCACCGGTTTATAAACGTTCAATTCAAAATTACCGCCGGCACCGGCAACAGTCACAGTCGTATGATTACCGAATACCTGCGCGCAAACCATGATCATGGCCTCGCATTGAGTAGGATTGACTTTGCCGGGCATGATCGATGATCCCGGCTCATTTTCCGGCAAATGCAACTCCCCGATCCCCGACCGCGGGCCTGATCCCAACCAGCGGATGTCATTGGCAATTTTCGTTAATGAAACTGCCGTTGTATTTAAAATACCGCTTAAGTTGACCATCGTATCGTGGCTGGCCAAAGCTTCAAATTTATTCCCGGCGGACCTAAAAGGCTTGCCTGTCAGCTGGGCTATTTTTTGGGCGGCTTTGACGGCAAATTGAGGATGCGTATTTAGCCCGGTACCCACCGCGGTTGCGCCCAAAGCCAATTCATAAAGCTGGGGCAAAACAGTCTCAATGCGTTCCAGATCATTGTTCAGCTGATGTACATATCCGGAAAATTCCTGTCCCAGCGTCAGGGGCGTTGCATCCATCAAGTGGGTGCGTCCGATCTTGATTATACTGCTGAACTCTTCGCTTTTTTTCTTTAGAGCATCCCTTAATTCTTTGATCATTGGGAGCAGGCGCCGGTGGATCTCCTCAACGCTGGCAATATGCATGGCTGTGGGAAAAACATCGTTGGATGACTGGCCTTTGTTGACATCATCGTTAGGATGCACGGGCTTTTTACTGCCCATGACCCCCCGGCCGATCTCTATGGCGCGGTTGGATATCACTTCATTGGCGTTCATGTTTGTCTGGGTACCTGAACCGGTCTGCCAGACGACCAGCGGGAAATGACTATCCAACTTGCCTTCGATCACCTCATCAGCCGCACAAATGATCAAATCCGCTTTATCGGCAGGTAAAACCTTCAACTCCTGATTGGTCTGTGCCGCGGCTTTTTTAATGATCCCTAAGGCCCGGATCAATTCTTTTGGAAATTTGTCCCCGCCGATCTTGAAATTTTCCAGCGAGCGTTGGGTTTGAGCGCCCCAGTATTTATCCGCGGGGACCTTGATCTCCCCCATGCTGTCGGTTTCTGTGCGATAATTCATATCACCTCATTAAATAATAGGTCAATAACCGCACACCAGCGCCGGTGGCGCCGTGTC
The DNA here is from genome assembly GCA_964396865.1 of uncultured Planctomycetales bacterium. Classification (GTDB taxonomy): domain Bacteria; phylum Omnitrophota; class Gorgyraeia; order Zapsychrales; family Fredricksoniimonadaceae; genus JABDGZ01. The sequence goes on along the minus strand of CAYNGE010000166.1, from coordinate 1,761 downwards.
CATAATACATGCGGCCGGTGCCTTCCGCGTAAGCGCTTCCGGCTATATCCAAATGGGCCCAAGGCACCTCCCCGATAAACTGGTGCAGGAATTCGGCCGCCGTGATCGCCCCGCCTCCTTTAATGCTGCTGGTATTTTTTAGATCCGCGACCGGTGATTTGATATACTCTTTAGTTTCCGGATACACCGGAAGGCGCCAGATGCGGTCATCGGTTTCATTAGAAACTTCGATCAACTGACGGGCCAATTCATCATTGTTAGAAAACAATCCGGAATAATCAAACCCCAGAGCCACTATGCAAGCACCGGTCAAGGTTGCTAGGTCAATGATCTTCGCCGGTTTGTAATTGCGAACCACATAGGCCAAAGCGTCGGCTAAAACCAAACGGCCTTCGGCATCAGTATTGCCGATCTCAACGGATTTACCGGCATAACCGGTGATGACATCGCCCGGTTTATAGGCGGCAGAACCGATGGCATTTTCAGCGATCCCTAAAACAAACAATAGATTTTTCTTGATGCCCAGGCTTAAAACATTTTTTAGAATACCGCATACAGCAGCGGCGCCGGACATATCGGTCTTCATGGTTTCCATACTTCCGGTGGGTTTTAAATTCAACCCGCCGGTATCAAAAGTGATGCCTTTGCCGACAAAAGCCGTATAGCCCTCTTTTTTGCCTCCATGGTAACGCGCAATGATGAGCTTAGGCTCCTTGGGGCTCGCCTGATTGACCGCCAGGTGAAGATTAAGACCTCGGGCTTTTAATTCTTTGCGGTTTAAAATTTCAAGACGGAAATTTCTTTTGCCTTTAATGAGGCTCCGTACTGTTTTTTCCAGATAAGCCGACGTGATGGTATCCGCGTTATCATTGACCAGATCCCGGCAAAAGGTAACCCCCTGACAAACAGTCACTGCCTGCGTGAAAATTTTCTGTGCCTCGACGGCAATGGTGACCTGCTTGGATATAACGGTCTTGTCATCCTTATCTTTGGATTTATATTTCTCCCAGACATAGGCGCCAATCGCCGCCCCTTCAATAATGGCAAGAACAGCCCCGTCTTCTTTGCTGTGAGGAATAACTTCTACGGTTTTGGCGTCCTTCAGATAGCCGGATAAAAGGGCTTTGCGCACTTGTATGCGCACATCGGTCAAGGACAATAAAGCCGCCTTGCCTAAACCAATAAACAGGAAAGTCCTTTTGCCCTCAAGGATCGGAAAAGTTTCTCCTTTATCCAGTTCTTTTTTAAAGCGGGAATGCGTTTGACCCGCGGTCAAAAGCACTATCACCGCCTCTTTATCATATTTTGCCTTGGAACGAAATAAGATCATGGCATCTCCTTATTACCGTTTTTCAATGGGAACATAATCTTTTTTATGTGCGCCGGTATAAATTTGGAACGGCCTGCCTATTTTGCTCGTTGGATCCTGGATCATTTCTTTCCAGTGGGCGATCCAACCCGGCAGGCGGCCTATGGCGAACATGACCGGGAACATATTTACGGGTATGCCGATGGCGCGGTAAATAATACCGCTGTAAAAATCGACATTGGGATATAGTTTGCGCGAAATAAAATACTCGTCTTTAAGGGCGATCTTTTCCAGGCGTTTGGCTAATTCCAATAACGGGTCATTAATGCCTAATTTATTAAGAAGGTCATCGGTGCATTGTTTAATGATCTTGCCCCTCGGATCAAAATTCTTATAAACCCGATGGCCAAAACCCATCAGACGGGAATGGTCATTCTTATCTTTGACCTTGG
>CAYNGE010000165.1:0-3209 GCA_964396865.1 uncultured Planctomycetales bacterium | reverse complement strand
GGCGTGTTTATGGCTTTTCAATATCCGGTTGAAATTCCGGGGATACCAACTTCCGTGTTTTTACGTGCCGCCTTCAATGCCATTTGCCGTCATCAGGGAACAACGGAGTTGGATCCCATTGATTTTGACAAATATTTGCGCGAAAAAATGAAATTATTGAGCGTTGATGAGAGATCCATCGACCGGCCGGTTAATGTTGATTTTTCCGGCGGGGAGAAGAAACGTAATGAGGTCCTGCAAATGGCGGTTTTAAACCCGCGTTTGGCTGTGTTGGATGAAACGGATTCGGGCCTGGACATCGATTCCATGAAAATTGTGGCCGAAGGGGTCAATAAACTGCGCCGCCGTGACAATGCCGTTATTTTGATCACCCATTATCAGCGCCTCCTTAATTATATCCAACCCGATTTTGTCCATATTTTTTACGACGGCAAAATCGTCAGATCTGAAGGCAAAGAATTGGCGCTGGAAGTAGAAAATCGCGGTTATGATTGGGTCATCAAATGAACATTGAAGGGCTCCAGGCTTATCAATCAAAATTAGAAAATACTTCGGGTGCATGGCTTAAGGCATTTCGTCAAAAAAGCTTTAGCCAATGGGCTTCGGCCGCAATTCCGACTGTCAAAGATGAGGAATGGAAGTACACGTCTTTGTCGGATGTGGAGGGCCGTTCTTTCCAAATCGCCTCGCATCATAAATTGATCGAAGACAAACAATTCGCGGATTACCGCGATAAGAAAGACATCAACATAGTTTTAGTCAACGGCGTTTTGTGGGGAGAATTGTCGGACTTAAAACATTTGCCGCAAGGCCTGACGGTCTCCTCTTTAGATGATGCTTTGGCCCATCACAATACGGAGATCCAGGAAACTATTTCCAAGTTAACTCCCAATGACACCAAAGCGTTTTTATGGATGAACCAGGCGCTTTTTTTAGACGGGGTTTTTATCCAAGTAGCGAAAAATGCAGATATTGAGCGTTTGGTGCATATCATTCACGTTTCCAGCGGCATTACAGCCGACACAGTGGTTTTTCCCCGCAGCTTTATTGACATCGGAGAGGAAGCGCATGTAAATATTTTGGAAAGTTATATCTGTTTTGAACCTGTGAGGTATTTGTCTAATGCGGTCACGGATGTGAAGATCGCCTCTCACGCGGATGTGGGATATTGCAAGGCCCAGGTGGAAAGCCATCAGGCCGTGCATATCGGCACAACCCGCATTTGGCAGGAAGCGGAAAGTTCCCTTGATGCTTTTTCTTTCGCCTATGGCGGGCAATTGATCCGTAATAATTTTTCTATTTTTCTTGGAGGAGAAGGGGCTAATACGATCATCAATGGCTTCTACGCCATTGACGGCATCCAGCATGTGGATAATCATACCTTTTTGGATGTCCAACAGCCTGGCTGCACCTGTTGCCAGCTTTATAAAGGGCTGCTTAACGGCAAATCGCGGGCTGTTTTTAACGGCAAGATCTATGTACATTCTGCTGCCCAAAAAACCGACGCCTATCAGCTCAATAAACATTTATTATTGGGCAGTGAAGCCCAAGTGGACACTAAACCGCAGCTGGAAATTTTTGCGGATGATGTCAAATGTACGCACGGGGCCACCGTGGGCCAGTTAAATGAAGAGGAAATCTTTTATTTGCAAAGCCGCGGTATCAATCAAAAGACAGCCATTCAATTATTGTCCAAGGGATTTATTGACGATATAATTAACACGATCGAAACGGATGCCATCCGCGGGAAATTAAGCCGCCTATTGCTTAAGAAATTTCCGGAGGTCAAAGTTTAAATGTCTGCCCTAAATGTACAAAAACTACGTCAGGATTTTCCAAACCTTGGTCTTAAGGTTTATGGAAAGCCCCTGGTTTATCTGGACAATGCGGCCACGACATTTAAGCCCCAATGCGTGATCGACGCTGTCAGTCAATATTATGCTCAAGGGACATCCAATGTGCATCGCGGGGTGCATTTTCTAACCGAACAGGCGACTAAGGATTTTGAAGGTTCCCGCCAGAGCGTTCAACAATTCCTCAATGCCAAAAGTGCGCAGGAAATTATTTTTACCCGCGGCACCACGGAATCGATCAATCTTGTGGCCCAATCTTTTGGCCGCACATTTTTGAAGGCAGGGGATGAAATTGTCATCTCTCATATGGAGCATCATTCCAACATCGTTCCTTGGCAGATACTTTGCCAGCAGGCAGGCTGTATTTTGAAAGCAGCTCCCATGAATGAAAAAGGTGAGTTGATATGGGATGAATTTATCCGTTTATTGACGCCTAAAACACGTTTGGTATCCATCGTGTATGTGTCTAATTCTTTGGGAACGGTCAATCCCGTGGTTCAAATTATCAAAGAAGCCCATAGCCGCGGCATTCCGGTTTTAGTCGACGGTGCGCAGGCCGTGACTTACGGACCAGTGGATGTGCAGGCCCTAGACTGCGATTTCTTCGCTTTTTCCGGACACAAGATCTTTGGGCCCACCGGCATTGGAATTCTTTACGGCAAACAGAAATTATTGGAATCCATGCCGCCTTATCAGGGCGGTGGGGACATGATCAGCTCGGTCACTTTTGCCAAAACAACTTATAATGTTTTGCCTTATAAATTTGAAGCAGGCACGCCGGCTGTTGCCGAGGTCATAGGTTTAGGGGCCGCATTAAATTATGTACAAGCCATAGGTCTCGAGAATATGGCTGCCCATAAAAAGGAATTGCTTCTTTATGGCACAAAAGTTTTGACTTCCATCCCCGGCGTTCGCATGATCGGGACAGCCAAAGAGAAATCTTCCGTCCTGTCTTTTGTGGTGGAAGGCATTCATCCTCATGATCTGGGCACGATCGTTGATCAAGAGGGGGTGGCCATTCGCACCGGACATCATTGCACCCAGCCGACAATGGATTTTTTTAAGGTACCTGCCACAGCACGGGCATCGCTGGCATTTTATAATACAAAAGAAGAACTGGATATTTTGGGCAAAGCCATATATAAGGCCAAGGAAGTTTTCCATGCGTGAAGAACTTTATCAGCAAACAATTTTGGAACATAACCGTAATCCGCGCAATTTCAGGAAGCTTGAGGGAGCAACCCATGCGGCTGAGGGGTATAATCCTTTATGCGGGGACCATTTATGGGTGTATGTGAAGGTCGATGCCAATGGGATCATTGATCCGTTTTTCTATGAACCGTATGGCCTCGTCTT
>CAYNGE010000164.1:0-3256 GCA_964396865.1 uncultured Planctomycetales bacterium | reverse complement strand
CCCGCGCACCTGGGAAGCCTCCGGTCATACGGTGAATTTTGCCGACATGATGGTGGATTGCAAAAATACTGAATGCTCTAAACGTTTGCGCGCGGACCAATTAAACAATGGCAAATGTCCTTCCTGCGGCGGCACCCTATTTACCGAAGCGCGTGCTTTTAATTTAATGCTCAAAACGAGCCTGGGAGCCATGGAAGATTCCTCGTCGGTGGTTTATCTAAGACCCGAAACCGCGCAGGGGATCTTTGTCAATTTCGCCAATGTGGTTGACTCCATGCACCGTAAATTACCTTTTGGTATCGCTCAAATGGGCAAATCATTCCGTAATGAGATCACACCGGGGAATTTTACTTTTCGTACCCGTGAATTTGAGCAGATGGAGATCGAGTATTTTTGCCCTCCCCAAGAAGCTGAGCAAAAATACCGGGAATGGATCGATGCGCGTTTTGGATGGTACATAAATCTGGGAATTAAAAAAGAGAATTTAAGGTTGCGCGAGCACCATAAGGACGAACTGGCCCATTACGCGGCGGGCTGCACTGATGTGGAATATAATTTCCCTTTTGGCTGGTCGGAACTTGAAGGCATCGCTAATCGCACGGATTATGACCTTAAACAGCACGCCAAGTTTTCCGGTAAGGACCTGCAGTACCAGGACCCGGTGACCAATGAGAAGGTTTACCCCTTTGTGATCGAACCTTCCGGCGGATGCGACCGCGCGGCTTTGGCCTTTTTGGTGGATGCTTATCATGAAGAAACCGTCAATGACGCCTTGCGCGTGGTCTTGAAATTTCATCCGCAATTAGCCCCCATCAAGGTGGCGGTCTTGCCATTGCTTAAAAAGAATGATTCCATAGTGGCTTTGGCCAAAAAAATAAAATCTGAACTTCAAAAAGAAATGGTTTGCGTGTATGATGATACAGCTGCTATAGGGAAACTCTACCGCCGTCAGGATGAGGTCGGTACGGTTTTTTGTGTTACCGTGGATGTGCAATCAATCCAGGATCAACAGGTCACGGTGCGTTTTAGGGATACCATGCAGCAGGAGCGTATCCCGATAGCGCGTCTGTCGGGTTATTTAAAGGAAAAACTTATTTAATGTTGTTTTAATTTAAGAAAGGGCAGGGGTAAGGGAAATGGCAAAAAAGCATGTGTTTTTTTACGGCGCCGGTCGTGCGGAAGCCAAGGGTGCGGATCTAAGCAAAAGTGTTTTAGGCGGCAAGGGCATCGGTCTTATGGAAATGACGACGATCGGTATACCGGTCCCGGCGGGTTTTACGCTCAGCATTCAGACCTGTGAAGAATATTATAAGTTAGGCCGCAAGCTTCCGGCAGGATTGGAAAAAGAAGTGCGTGAGGCGGTGGCGAAATTAGAGAAAGTCACGGGAAAGAAATTAGGCGATGACCAAGACCCCTTGCTTGTCTCGGTACGCTCCGGGGCCGCGCGTTCCATGCCGGGCATGCTTGAAACTATTTTGAATTTGGGCTTGAATGATAAAAGCGTGCGGGGGTTGGCCCAAAAAACCGGTAACGCGCGTTTTGCTTATGATGCCTACCGTCGATTTATTCAGATGTATTCTTGTACTGCCATGGGTCTTTCCAAAGGCCCGATGGAAGACATGTTGCATGAAATGAAATATCAGATAGGGGTCAAAACCGATCCTGAAATTCCTGCGGACAAGCTCAAAGAACTTTGCGAAAAATTTAAGGCTTTTTATAAGGAAAATAAGGGCGAGGAATTCCCGCAAGATCCATGGAAGCAGCTTTGGGGCGCCATCATGGCGGTCTTTAATAGCTGGGAAGCGGAGAAAGCGGTGACCTATCGACGGGTAGAAAAGATCACCGACCTTAAAGGCACGGCTGTTAACGTGGTGCAAATGGTCTTCGGCAATAAGGGAGACAAAAGCGGCACCGGCGTGTGCTTTACGCGGGACCCCAATAGCGGCGAAAATACATTTTACGGCGATTATCTGATCAATGCCCAGGGCGAAGACGTGGTGGCGGGGATACGCACGCCTTTAAAATTGTCTGCTCTTCATGAGCGGATGCCCAAGGTTTACGATCAGCTTTGCGCTGTGCGCGCGATCCTGGAATCATACTATAAAGAAATGCAGGACCTGGAGTTTACCGTCGAAGATGAGAAACTTTATATGCTGCAGTGCCGCACCGGCAAGCGTTCTCCGATGGCAGCTTTTCAGATCGCTTTAGACCATGCCACATTACCCTTATTAAGTAAGGCACAAGCCAAGGACCTGGTCCAAAAAGGCTTGCTGCCCAAAAAATATGCCCAGGCTGCGGTAAATCCGATCATTACCAAACAAGACGCGGTTAACCGTCTTTCTTCGGATGACATTGAGCGCCTATTTTATCCGGTCATCGATTCTAAGAAAACAGCCATTGATCAGCTTAAAAAGATCCGTTTAGGCAGCGGCATCAACGCTGTCCCGGGTGCCGCGGCAGGACGTATTGTTTTCACTGCTGCTGAAGCGGAAGCTATGGCCAAAAACGGTGAGAAAGTAATTTTGGTCCGCAAAGAAACTTCTCCCGAAGATGTGGGAGGCATGCATGCGGCCAAAGGGATATTGACCGCGACAGGCGGCAAGACCTCTCATGCGGCGGTGGTTGCCCGCGGCTGGGGAAAATGCTGTATCGTCGGTTGTGAAGCCTTAAATATCAATTATGATAGCAAAACCATGAGCCTTGGCGGAAAAACCATCAAACAGGGCGATTTCATTACTTTGGACGGATCTGCCGGTGAAATTTATATGGGCGATCTGCCGCTTAAAGAGCCGGAACTTCCGCAGGCCTATTACACCATCCTCAAATGGGCGGATACATTTCGTACCATGAATGTCCGTACCAACGCGGATACTCCATATGACGCGGTCAATGCCGTTAAAATGGGCGCCGAAGGCATCGGGCTTTGCCGCACCGAGCATATGTTTTTCGATACCGAAGAACGCCGTCTGGCCATTCAGGAAATGATCGTGGCAGAGACACAAGAAAGCCGCAAGGCCGCTTTGGCAAAACTCATACCTTTTCAGAGAGACGATTTTTACGGCATTTTTAAGGCCATGGACGGTTATCCGGTGACCATACGTTTGATCGACCCGCCGCTGCATGAATTTACTCCTAAAAATGACGAGGGGATCGAGAAACTGAGCAAAGTGACCGGCCTTTCACCTGATAAGATCAGGCATCGCTGCGAACAGCTGCATGAATCCAATCCGATGCTTGGCCATCGCGGCTGCCGTTT
>CAYNGE010000163.1:0-3275 GCA_964396865.1 uncultured Planctomycetales bacterium | reverse complement strand
CAACGCGCGCGGCCCCGGCGGTTATCTTTGCGCTTATGTTTATTTGCCTGACGGCCGCATGGCCAACGCGGAGTTATTGCGCATGGGTTTTGTGAAATTAAGGATCGTGCCTCCTAATGTTAAATACGAAGACCGGTTGAGCGCCGCTTATCAGGAAGCTAAAAGAGAAAAGCGCGGCTTGGAAGGTGAATAGCTAAAAGATGAATTTTGAGCAAAGGATCTTTCAGTTCATTGGAAAAAATAAGCTGATACGTCCGGGCGGCCTGGTGATCGTGGGTTTTTCCGGCGGCGCGGATTCCATGGCGCTGATGCAGGCCTTGGCGGCTTTGCGTCATGATCTGGGCATACGTTTGCACGCGGCGCATTTTAATCATCAAATGCGTCCCCAAGCCCTGCGCGATGAGCGTTTTGTTGTGGAGTGGTGCCGGCGTCTTAATGTTCCCGTGACTGTTGCCAGACGGCGCGCAGGGAAAAAAGTCCATCTTTCCGAGGATGATGCCCGTCAATTGAGGTTTAAATTCTTTATCAGGCTGGCCCTTCGTCTTAAAGCCCAATCAGTGGTCTTGGCTCATTCCCGCAATGATCTGGCTGAAACCGTATTGATGCGTCTGCTGCGCGGCAGCGGTCTTTATGGCCTAAGAGGGATCTTGCCGCGGCGATGTATTGAAGGGGTTGTTTTTGTGCGCCCTTTAATGGGCGTGGGCCGGGCGGATATCGAAAGTTATTTGAAGTCCAAAGGGGTGCCTTTTTGTACGGATGCGACCAATCGGGACCCCCGGTACGCGCGTAATAAAGTGCGCCTTAAACTCTTGCCTTTATTGGCCCGCCAGTATAATCCTCAAATTATCAATTGTTTGTACGACTTAGGCGTTACAGCCGCTGATGATTATGAATTTTTGGCTAATTGCGCTCAAAAGAGATTCGCCAAAAGTGTCAGTATTTCCGCTGGAAGGGCTAAGATCGCCTTAAGGCAAATGGCCGCCTTGCATCCGGCTATCCGGCGCCTGATCATCCGGCAAATGGCCCAGGCTTTAAGGCGTGATCTGTCAGGGTTGACCTTTGAGCATATCCGTGCTGCAGAGGATCTAATGGCCCACAAAGGGAACGCTACAGTCCATTGGCCGCATCATTTAATGGTCAGTAAAACTAATAAATTCTTAGAGTTATCAAAGGGTTAATCCTTGATTTAATTCTTGTCTAATATATAATTAAGTTTCACTTGGATTTTTTTATGGAGGCATTTGATGGCACAACCTAATATGAGTAAACCGGTAAGAAAATCACCCCGTTCAGCTCGTAACCCCAACGGCAATTTATGGTTCTGGGTGATCATGGGAGGCATTTTTTTCCTTCTGATGGCTGTCCAGAACAATTCGAATGTAAAAACTCAAAAAGAGCTGACCTATTCTGAATTTTATGCCATTTTAAAAGACAATCCCAAAACCCATCAGATCAAAAACGTGGAGCTGACAGAAGGCCCGGAGAATACTTTAAAGGGTACGTTTGCCGATGGCCTGGAATTTAAACTCAACATTCCCCAGCATGACGACGATCTGATCAAAATGATCAATCAAAATGTCAGCAATTTCAACGTGGTCCCTCCAGAGCTGTTTTGGAGCCAGTTATTCTTTCAGTTGGTGCCTTTTCTGTTGATCTTTGGCGTGATCTGGTTTTTGTCTTACCGCGGCTCTCAAATGGGCAATAAGATCTTTGCTTTCGGCAAGTCCCGCGCCCAGATCACCGGTCCAAGCAAGGTGACTTTCGCGGATGTGGCCGGAGTAGATGAAGCCAAAGAGGAATTGCAGGAAGTCATCGAATTCCTTAAGGACCCCAAAAAATTTGAACGATTAGGCGGAAAGATCCCTAAAGGCGTTTTATTAGTCGGACCTCCGGGGACCGGGAAAACATTATTGGCCAAGGCCGTTGCCGGTGAGGCGGGGGTGCCGTTCTTTTCTTTAAGCGGTTCGGATTTCGTAGAGATGTTCGTGGGGGTAGGAGCTTCCCGCGTGCGCGACCTTTTTGAGCAAGGACGCAAAGCCGCCAAGGTTTCAGGCAAAGGGAGCATTATTTTTATTGATGAAATTGACGCGGTGGGCCGACAGCGTTTTGCCGGCATCGGCGGAGGCAATGATGAGCGTGAGCAGACACTTAATGCTCTTTTAGTTGAGATGGATGGCTTTAATACAGTCAGCGGTCTCATCCTTATCGCGGCCACTAACCGTCCCGATACTTTGGATCCCGCGCTTTTGCGTCCGGGACGTTTTGACCGCCAGATCGTGGTGGGCCTGCCGGACATCAACGGCCGTGAAGGTATTTTAAAGGTCCATGTCAAAAACATTAAATTAGGGGATGATGTGAATTTACGGCGCATCGCCCAGATGACGGTGTATTTTTCCGGCGCGGACCTGGCCAACGCCTGTAATGAAGCGGCCCTGCTTGCGGCCCGGCGCAATAAAGAAACAGTCACCATGGAAGAGATGCTTGCGGCAGTAGAAAGGGTGACCATGGGGCCGGAGAAAAAGAGCCATGTGACTTCCAAAAAAGAAAAAGAAATGACCGCCTATCACGAAGCCGGACACGCTTTATTGTCGCTGTTAATAGATGAGGTGGATACTTTCACCAAAGTGTCTATTATTCCCCGCGGCATGGCCGGCGGGTATACCTTGACCCCTCCCAAAGAAGACAAGCATTATATGGCCAAGAAAGAATTAAAGGGAATGATGGTTGTGATGTTGGGCGGCCTGGTGGGTGAAGAGATCTATATGAATGACACGACGACCGGCGTGTCCAATGACCTGCAAAAAGTTTCCCAGATCGCCCGCAGCATGGTCTGCCAATACGGCATGAGCGACAAACTCGATAAACTGGCATTCGGCAAGCAAGGCCAGCAGATGTTCTTAGGCCGGGACCTCTTCGAGGAAAAGAATTATAGCGAAGACACCGCCCGCAAGATCGACGATGAGATCAACAGCCTCGTGCATGAATCCTATGACAAAGCCAAAAAGCTTCTGACGGACAACCGTGATAAATTGGACCTTTTGGCCCGCCGCCTGATCGAAAAAGAAACGATCGACATTGAAGAGGCCAGGGTCCTGCTTATGATCCCTGAACATAAGCTTAATATCCATTCTGATACGCCTCAAAATACATGAACAAACGACGGCCCTATGATCTTCATGCCCGCGATAGTGTTATAACCTTAGGGCATCAGACACGGATCATGGGCATTGTCAATCTCACGCCTGATTCTTTCAGCGGGGACGGGCGGTTAAAGC
>CAYNGE010000162.1:3063-3303 GCA_964396865.1 uncultured Planctomycetales bacterium | reverse complement strand
TAATGATGCTGGCGGCGCAAGCCCAAGGGAAAAGTTTAGCCCAATTTTTAGGAGGGGACTTTACGGATGTTACAACCGCGGCTTTACTACAGGGGCCGTATAACCAAGTGATATCTGATGTCAAACGATTCATAGAGCAAGGTTATAAAGTTTTTAAATTAAAAGTAGGCGACCGTAATATCGCTTTGGATGTTAAAAAAATCCAGGAAATACGTTTGTTGCTGCCGAAGGGGGCTTATT
>CAYNGE010000162.1:0-3053 GCA_964396865.1 uncultured Planctomycetales bacterium | reverse complement strand
TATTGCCTCGCCAGGCCAGGTTACGTTTAGACGCTAATTGTATATGGAGTTTAAAGGAAGCTTGTGTTTTTTTCGATTTGGCCGGCCGGCAAAAAATTGAATTTATCGAGGAGCCTTTAAGCGATATAAGCCAATTGGACCAATTTTATCAGCAAGGTCATATGCCGGTGGCTTTGGATGAAACTTTGTCTGTCATGCCAACTTTGGCCCAACACGAGGCCGTTCGAGCCTTTGTGCTTAAGCCCATGATCTTAGGGGGCATTATTCCAACCTTGGATTGGATCCAAGAAGCTGAGCTTCAGGAGAAAAAAGTCATTATCAGCTCTTGCTTTGAATCGACGGTAGGTTTAAAGGTGTTGGCTAATCTGGCATGCCTGACCGGTCAAACAGCGGGTTTCGGGACCGAGCGTTGGTTAAAAAATGTCAAACCGATCATCGATGAGCATGGAATTATCAAAAAAGAGCTTTTAGTCTAAAAATGAATGAACACTTCTCCATCATCTGGGGCAGGCGTCAAATCAAAGATCCGCAGTTATCCTGGTATCTGGCCTCAACCGTTAAACAGTTAAAAGGTATGGGGGTCAAGGCCTGTGACCGCGTGGCTATTTGTGATGAGAACAGCGTTGAGGGCGTCATTTTATTATTAGCCCTTTGGCAAATGAAGGCAGTGGCCGCTTGGATCAATCCGCGCTGGCCAAATAAAACCATAGCCTCGTATGCGGCAAGAATTAATGCCAAGCATTTATTCCATTCCGGAGACATTAAGCGAGCCGTTTGTTTTGATGCCCGCCAGCCAATAACCCCGGATCAGGCTTGGGATATGGATTTAGAACAGGAAGCGACCATCATTGCCACTTCAGGATCCAGCGGCGAGGCCAAGGCCGCGGTGCATACTTGGGGGAATCATTATTACAATGCCCGCGGTTCGAATCAAATGGTCCCTTTGACGGACTCTGACCGTTGGCTTTTATCCTTGCCGTTATATCATGTCTCCGGTATTGCAGTTTTGGCGCGTTGTTTATTGTCAGGCGCTGCCCTGGCGGTTGAAAACAGCGAGGATTTGGCTGCATCTATCGAGCAGTCCAAAGCGACACACGTGTCTTTAGTAAGCACGCAATTGCATAGGTTATTGGCCCATCGCAAGAACCACGCCGCACTTCGTTTGCTTAAAGTAATTCTGCTTGGAGGCAGCGCTATTCCTCGAGAAATCATAGAGCGATCTTTAAAACTCGGATTAAACATTTATTTAAGTTATGGTTTAACGGAAATGTCTTCTCAAGTGGCAACGGGCCGGGTCACTCAAAGCGATCGATCCTGCGTTAAAGTTCTGCCTTACCGGAAATTAAGCTTTTCTTCAGACGGTGAAATTTTAGTCAAAGGGGAGGTTTTATTTAAAGGGTACGTGGCCGGAGCCCGATTGCAATTGCCTTTAACAAAGGAAGGCTGGTTTGCCACCGGCGATATGGGGCAGTTAGACAAGACAGGTTCTTTGACTGTGACCGGACGGCGTGACAATATGTTTATTTCCGGAGGAGAAAACATTCAACCGGAAGAGATCGAGAGGGCGCTTTTAGGCATTAAGGGGATCATCGAGGCCGTAGTTGTTCCCAAAGAAGATAAAGAATTCGGACACAGGCCGGTTGCTTTTATTAAATTCGAAGGAGAGGTTTTGCCGGAGGATCATATGATCCAATGCCTTCAAGCTGATCTGCCGCGTTTTAAGGTCCCGATGGCATTTTATTCCTGGCCGCAGGGCTTGATCAGCCAAGGGATCAAGATTTCCCGCCAGGAATTCTTAAAAAAATTATCTCATCGTTAATTATTTGACGTCTGCAAAATATTGCTGTATTCTAAGCCAAAGATTTTTAAGAATATTCAGGAAGGAGTTTCTATGGCAGAACGCGCGGGTGTGATCACCATGAAAGGCAATCCTTTGACCTTGGTTGGCCGTGAAATAAAAGCGGGGGAACAGGCTCCTGACGCGGTTTTAGTGGCCAATGACCTGTCTGAAGTCAAGCTGTCCTCATTTAAGGGCAAGAAGATCATATTGTCAACTGTCCCATCGTTGGATACGCCGGTGTGCGATTTGGAAACCAGGAGATTTAATAAGGAAGCCTCCGACCTTACGGATGTGGTGGTTTTGACCGTCAGCAAAGACCTGCCTTTCGCGCAAAAACGCTGGTGCGGGGCTGCGGGGGCAAAGGCTGTCAAGACCCTGTCGGATTATCGCGGCAATTTTGGCGAAACCTATGGAGTTTTGATCAAAGGCTTAAATCTTTTAGCCCGTTGTATTTTTGTGATCAATGAGGAAGGCAAAGTGACCTATACTCAATTGGTTAAAGAAGTGGCCCAAGAGCCCAATTATGAGGATGTATTAAAAGCTCTCAAAGGCGGCACTTGCGGCTGCGGTGGACATCATTAAAATAATCAGACGTCATAATTTTACAGGAGGAGACAAACATGGCTTACACATTACCACCGTTAGCGTATCCGTACAATGCTCTGGAGCCGCACATCGATGCGCGCACCATGGAGATCCATCATACCAAACATCACCAAACCTATATTACTAATGTCAACAATGCCATCAAAGGCAAAGCGAACCTGGAAAGTAAATCCGTCGAGGAATTGATCTCTAATCTTAATGCCGTACCGGAAGATATCCGCACGGCAGTGCGTAATAATGGCGGTGGGCACGCTAATCATACCTTTTTTTGGACTGTGATAGGCCCAAAGGCGGGCGGTCAGCCCAAAGGTCAAGCGGCTAAAGCGATCGATGCCGCCTTTGGTTCTTTTGATGCTTTTAAAGAAAAATTCAGCCAAGCGGCCATCACCCGTTTTGCCAGCGGATGGGCATGGCTTAGCGCGACTAAAGAGGGTAAATTGGAAATATCCGCGACGGCCAATCATGACAGCCCCCTGATGGAAGGAAAAATTCCACTTTTAGTTATTGATGTCTGGGAGCATGCCTATTATTTGAATTACCAAAATCGTCGTGCCGATTATGTCGCGGCCTTTTGGAATGTTGTCAACTGGCAGGAAGTTGAAAAGCG
>CAYNGE010000161.1:0-3339 GCA_964396865.1 uncultured Planctomycetales bacterium | reverse complement strand
CACTTCATGCCCGATTGCCAATATACGTTCCAGATGTACGGCGGCAAAATGATCACTGCCGAAAAAAATAATTTTCAATATTTCCTGTTCCTTTCTGCGCAAAAGGTCCTTTAGGCTGCAGCCTTACGGGTCTACATTCAAAGTAACGATCACCCGGCTGTGGCGTTTGATGCGAGTCAACGCGGATTTGATAAAGGCCACGGCCCCTTTGACCTCATCGGCCTGTATCATCACATTAAAAAGGAACCAATCACGCCTGCGGGCAACAGCATTGGCCAAAGGATGTGTGACCAGGCAATTCTCAGGGGCCGTTTTGCTTAATTGATTATACACTTCCAGCGACGCTTCTTGCGCGGATTTTTGAGACTTGGCACGCAGCGTCACTTGGATCCAGTGCTGAAAAGGACTAAACCCCAATTCTTGCCTTATCCTTAATTCTTCGTCGTAAAATCTTTTGCTGTCATTGGCCTTAAGGCTTTCGATGGCATAATGGTTGATGTTTCGGGTCTGGATAAACACCCGCTCAATGGTCATGCCGCTTATATGACGCGCAAGGCTCATGGCATTGCATGAAGAGCGCATATCCAGGCGATTTAATTCCGCGTCAAAATCAACAAACGCGGCCATTGACACTTGCCACATCCCTTGAAAACGCAGCACGGCCCGGGTGGCGATTAAAATATCAAAATTCGCAAACGTCAAATTTTTACTCTCCCGTTCAAAAAAAACGATCTTTGCCTGAGGAAAATATTTTTTTAATTCTGTCTGTATTTGCTCCACTCCCATGCCTTGTGAACGCCAGCTGGATCTATGGCATTTCGGACAAACCGCATCCCCGGGAACTGTGGTTGTGCAATGACGACACGAATATTTTCCGGCTGACTTGGAATAAATGAGCGGCGCATCGCAGCGGCTGCATTTGAGGATCTCCGCGCAATCCACACAGCGCGTGATGCGGTAAGACCCTCTGCGGTTTAAGACCAAAATGCTTTTTTTCCCTGCTTTCAATGCTGCCTGGAGCCCGTCGTAAACCGGCGGCGAGACCATTCCGGGCATGAATTTATAATGAGACAGATCGACCGGCGTCGTCACAAGCGCCTTGGTATCTTTGTTTTCAATGAGTTTGACCTCATGAGAGCGGGTTAAAGCCATAAGTTCCGCCGATGGCGATGTGCCGATAAAAGCAATATCAAAGCCGTAAATTTTAGAACGCATCAAAAGCACCTGACGGGTCTCATACATCGGCATCTGTTCCTGTTTATAAGACGCATCCTCTTCATCCACCATGATGACGCACCCAATACTCCCATCAGCTTCAAAAACACCCGAACGCGCGGCGATACGGACGCTTTTATCTAAATTCAGCTCTTTGGAGAGCTCCTGCATTCTAAAAACGTCAGGGACTAGAATTAAAACTTCTTTATAAGCTTTAAAGATCTCTTTGATCCGGGCCGCGTACTGGTCAACGGAGCACATATATAAGGAAGAAAGCGGCTTGCCTTCCCGGTGCCGGGAAGACCGGAGCGTCTCTTTGCCCCTTAGCATGGTCGCTAAAGCCTCCCCCAGGCTGCAGCCGTAATAAGCAGAAAAGTCATAAGCGAAACTTAAATCCAGCGCGTTAAAGACCGCGGAGGCATCACGCAAAGCCTGTATTGGTTTTAATTTCTGGATGGCGCTCTGGGAAAGCACGGCGATCACAAAGCCGATCCGGGACTTGGCGCCAAATGAAACCTTGACGCGCATCCCAACCCCTATTTTCCCGGCTAAATGCGGAGGAATTAAATAATCAAAAGGCCCATCGATGGGAAGATCAAAGACAATTTGAGCGATCATAATAATGTATGATTAATGGGCTCCAAGGATAAATTTATTCTTTTCCGCTCATATACTATTCGGACATTGTATTTCCTTCGCAGGCACGCTCGCCCCGTCCAGCGACGGGGCTTCGCTAGGGCCCGGGCTGATTTGCCGCCGCAGTTAAAATACCTAGGGCGGACCATGCCAAATCAGCCCTCTACTACCTGCTCAGAAAATACAATATCCTCATAGACGCATGAACTAAAGGATGAATAGCTATTATGTATAAGGCACAATAAGGAATTTTTTGCCAAATGTCTGCGAGGATTTACGGCAAGAATGTTCCAAATGAAAATAGTCTTTAGAACATTGTTGCCGTAAATCGAAGCAGACGGTGGTCTCATACCGACCACTATCGTCGGTCGCAAAAATATTCCGTGCCGAATACATAATAGCTGTTCATCCATTCATGCGTATTTGGATTCCCGCTTTCGCGGGAATGACAAGGAAGTCGATCATAGCAACGCGATAATATCCGCGACGGCGTTGGGCTTGGATAAAGCGCCCAGACGGCCACGCAATGCATCCAGCTTCTGAGGATTTTCATCCCAATCACGAATGGTTTCAATGATCTCGGGCAAAGAACTTTGATCACGGGATGCTTCATATGTTTTTAAAACCTTGATATTATTGGCCTCCTGCCCCGGGATAGCGCTAAAAAATATCATCGGTAATTTTTTTACCAAAGCTTCCGATATAGAAAGCCCTCCGGGTTTAGTCACCATCACATCAGCAACGGACATCAATTCATGCATATTATCGACCAGTCCCAAAACATGCACGTCCTTATTTGATGAAAAATGCTTCAACAGGCGCTCATACAAAACTTTATTCTGGCCGCAAACAATAAGTATTTGATAACCCTTAAGCAGATCGATCAATTGCTCGATCGGACCCATTCCAAAAGAACCCGTGGCGATCAAAATCGTCAAACCCTGCCCTTTAAGCCCCAATTTGTCCCTTAAAGAAGGGATATCCGGATGCAAAGTAAATTTAGGGTCCGTAGGAATGCCGGTAATGGCAATTTTTTCAGCGGGTATACCCAAAGAGATCAATTTACTTTTGGTATGATCACAGGCCGCTGTATAAATATCGATCCCTGTGTTTATCCAAATGCGGTGCACGTCGAAATCCGTCACCACACAAATGATCTTGGATCTAATTTGCCCGCGGCGCTTAAGATACGCACAAACCTCCGCCGATAAGAATTGGGTCGTGATAATTCGATCGAACTGTTCCTGACGCAAAAATTGCTCCAGAGGGCGGGTATTTAACCCGTTATACAAACGCCGTACGGCATGCAAAGGGCCCTGTATCCAGGGAATATCAATAAGCGCGAATAAAAGACCCCAGACCCATGGCATATGGGTGACTAAAAACACGTAGGAAGAAGGATATATTTTTTTAAAAAAAGGATTAGTGTACTCTAGTGCATCGACGAAACTAACGTCATGGCCGCCCTTGTTTTGCAAGCCATGAAAA
>CAYNGE010000160.1:0-3343 GCA_964396865.1 uncultured Planctomycetales bacterium | reverse complement strand
CACCCAAGAGCTCCTTTGCGGCCGGGGATCGTCAAAGTCAAAACAACTTTAAAGAACGACGTTGCCTTAACGGCTTTGGCTAACTCGATCTCTTATATGCCGGGGCTGCTGGTTGTCGACATTGACCAGAGAAACGGCTTTTTGTATGTCCACTGGAATGATGTCAAGGCAACAGATATGGAAACAGCGACAAGGATCATCGTTGAACGGTTTGAAAAAATTTTATTAAAGGTTTTCTTTTAGGGAAATAAAAATGTATACAGGGTTTGTCAGCCGCGTTTTTTTTATTATACTTTTGGCCGCCATGATGTGCCTGCTTAGGATCATTAAGGGGCCAAGTACGGCCGACAGGGTGGTTGCCGTTCATATTTTAGGGGTCATGATGGTAGGTATTTGCGCCTTACTGGCACTAAGCACCGGGCATTCCTGGTATATTGATATCGGTATTGCCTGGGCTTTGCAGGCGTTTATCTGCATCCTTGCGCTGTCTAAGAATTTGGAAGGGAAGGGCATCGATGATTGAAACCTTGGGGTTGATCTTTATTGGCATTGGATCGGCTTTCGATGTTATCGGTTGCCTGGGACTTATCCGTTTGCCGGATGTTTATAACCGTCTCTCGGCTGCGGTCAAATGCATTACCATAGGGACATGCAACATTCTTTTGGGGGTCCTGTTGATAGAAGGGTTTAATTCTATAGGTATGAAAATTTTGGTTTGTACGGTTTTTTTGATCTTTACAGCGCCGGTTGCCGCGCATGCGCTTTTGCGCGGGGCGCACGCCTCCGGAGTGAAGCTGTGGAGAGGAAGCATAGTAGACTGCTACGAGTCTGATGAAAAGAAAGCTGAAGAATAAAGATGATACCATTGCCTAAATTACGGGAGATCAAGGAAGCTATTAAGGCGCTTATTGTCGGGCCATACACTTCCAAATTTCCTAAAGAACCCCATCAGCCCCATCCGAATTTTCGGGGACAACCGAAGTTTAATGAACAAAAATGCGTCGGGTGTCTGGCTTGTGAGGAAGTTTGTCCCGTAGGGGCCATTGCCCATGAGGACAAGATCGATGGCAAGGATCCCAAACGTTTGATGATCCATTATACCGATACCTGTATTTTTTGCGGCCAATGCGAAGCGGCGTGCATAGCCGATCATTTGGGCATTAAGCTGTCTTGTGACTGGGAACTTTCCTTTTTTGACCGCAAGGGTTCTTTTGAAACGATTGAAAAGGAGATACAACTTTGTGAGGTGTGCGGCAGGACATTGGCCTGCAAAGACCATCTGAAGTGGATCGCCGAGAAAATAGGAGAACTGACTTATTCGAATCCCGCGCTGTATCTCTCCCGTCTGCAAGACCTCCAGCTTATTGATAAGAATTTAATTAACATCTCCAAAGATCAGGGGCGTTGTGACCGCACGAAGATCCTGTGCGCGTCATGCCGCCGGTCGACAACTTTAACAACGAAATGACTTCATTGATGGAAATCGGTTTTGGGCATTTGTTAAAAGGCAGGTTGGTTATCATCGGCATCGGTCATCCTTTGCGTGGGGACGATGCCTTGGGCCCATGTTTGGTTAAGCGTCTGGCGGAAGCCAAGCTAGATGCCCTTTGTATCGATGCGGGAAGCGCTCCTGAGAATTATCTTGGGAAAATCATCAAGGCTTCACCGGATGTGGTCCTTTTTATTGATGCGGTTGATCTCAACAGGGAACCCGGGTTTTATAAGATTTTAGAGAAAGACGAGATCTTAAAGACCGGTTTTACGACCCATGATCTCTCCCCGAGGATGTTAATTGAGTATTTGACTACAGAGACCAAGGCGAGAATATATTTGCTGGGTATTCAGCCGAAAGATCTAGGGCTTGGCCAAGAGCTTTCTTTGCCTGTCGAGAAAACCTTAAGAGAGCTGGAAGGTTTGTTCAAAGGATCATTTTTATGCACGAGACCCACTTAATCGAGCCTATTATTAAAGGGATATTGGAACACGCCCAAAAGGAATCTGCCAAATCGATTTCTAAGGTCCATCTTAAGGTAGGATTTTTGACGGGCGTTAAAGAAGAATCCTTCAAAGAGACCTTTCGCATGCTCTCCCAGGGAACGCTTTTGGAAGGTGCCCGGCTGGAATTGACCTTTTTCCCCGGAACAAGGATCGAAGTCATTTCATTCGATATTGAATAGCTATTCCGTTTCTATGGACTCAACGATAAATTCCCGGCCTATGTCTGTGGCTTCGCCTAATGCGTGGCATCGGGGGCATTGCAGGGATTTTTTAGGCCGTTCAAATAGATCATTACAGGAAGGACATTTGAGTTTGACAGGGATGAAATCAACCGCGATAGCAGCGCCTTCCACAGGAGTTCCCTCACTTAAGGCTTCAAAATGAAGACGTACAGATTCTTCATCCATGCCGAGGCCTAAACCAACCTTCAAGTTGATTTTGCGGACACGTTTGGCATTTTTTTCAGCTGCTTTTTCGCAAATTTGGCGGATGGCGCTTTGAATGAGATGACTTTCGTGCATGGTATGGATTCCCGTTTTCGCGGGAATGACAAATTATTACTGTTTATGACTTGGCCCTTGGCCGGTTTTTTTAATGGAGGGAAGGGCTTGTTCGGTTTCCATATAAAGACATTTTTTAGGGCACAGATCAACACAAGATTGGCAGTTAATGCAACGGAATTGGTCGATAGACCAGACCTTTTCTTTAATGGACGTAAGGATGGCATTAGGAGGGCAATGCCTCATGCAAATGCCGCAGAAAATGCATTTAGGCAGATCGATCGTAACCTTGCCGCGCGCGCCTGTATATGCCGGGCGTTTAAAAAAGGGATAACGGCGCGTGGAGGGCTTTTTGCCGAGTGTTTTAAAAATAGAAGATGTCATTTTTCCTACAGGCATAGATTATCTTTCCGCGCAGCTGATACAGGGATCAATGGTCAACACAAGGATCGGAACATCCGCCAGTTGGCATCCGCCTAATATCTTAAGAAGGCCAGGCAGGTTGGCAAAGGTCGGGGTCCTGACCCTGAAGCGTTTTAAGAATTTAGTCCCGTCACCTTTGATGTAATAGACAACCTCACCCCGAGGCTGTTCAGCCCTGGCAAAGTATTCGCCTTTGGGCATGCCGACGACCTTTGTTTCTATAGGGCCATCAGGGATCTTGGACACAGCTTCTCTGATCAAATGGCAGGACTGGAACATCTCCTTGACGCGCACCACACAACGCCCGTAGCTGTCGCAAGTATTCTCGACCACAGGCGTGAAATTCAAATCTTTGTAGGCAATATAACCGCTCATGCGCACATCATAAGGGATGCCGCTGGCACGGACCATGGGACCAACAG
>CAYNGE010000159.1:0-3367 GCA_964396865.1 uncultured Planctomycetales bacterium | reverse complement strand
CGCAGCCAAACCATCCGATCATGGCAGAGCCTATGGCTGATGTAATATGGTCGTAGCCCGGGGCCACGTCCGTCGTCAATGGCCCCAAGGTATAAAACGGCGCTTCCGCGCAAATATCCAATTGCTTGTCCATGTTCTCTTTGATCAAATTCATGGGCACATGTCCGGGCCCCTCAACCATCACCTGCACATCGTGCCTCCAGGCGGTCTTGGTCAGCTGTCCTAGGATTTCCAGTTCCGCGAATTGGGCCGCGTCATTGGCATCATGGATACTGCCGGGACGAAGCCCGTCACCCAAAGAAAAACTGACATCATACGCTTTCATGATCTCACAGATCTCTTCAAAATGCGTGTAAAGAAAATTCTCTTGATGATGCGCCAGGCACCATTTGGCCAAAATAGAACCGCCGCGTGAAACGATACCGGACATGCGTTGGGCGGTCAAAGGAATAAATGCCAGCAAGACCCCGGCATGGATCGTAAAATAATCAACTCCTTGCCGGGCTTGTTGGAGCAGGGTGTCACGATAAATCTTCCAGGTCAGATCTTCGGCCTTGCCGTTGACCTTTTCCAAGGCCTGGTAAATGGGTACGGTACCGACGGGAACCGGGGAATTGCGCAAGATCCTCTCAAGGGTCTCATGTGTGTTCTTTCCCGTTGAAAGGTCCATCACCGTGTCCCCTCCCCAGCGTATGGCCCAGACCATTTTCTCAACTTCTTCGGCGATCGAAGAAGAAAGGGAAGAATTCCCAATATTGGCATTGATCTTGACTAAGAAATTGCGCCCGATGATCATGGGCTCAATTTCAGGATGGTTGATATTCGACGGGATAATGGCACGGCCGCGCGCCACTTCATCACGCACAAATTCCGGCGTGCAGCCTTCACGGATAGCGATAAATTCCATCTCGGGAGTGATCAAACCCCGGCGGGCATAATGCATTTGGGTCACGTTGGCGCCGTTTTTGGAACGCCGCCTGCCGTCCGTAAACTCAACGTCAGCGCGGCCTTCGATCCATTTTAAACGAAGCGGCGGCAGCCCTTGGGTAATGTCCACCCGCACCGACGGGTCAGTGTACGGGCCCGAGGCATCATAAAGCCTTACCGGACTATTGGCCGTCACTTGGCCATTATGATCTTTGGTGTCGGAAAGCACGATCTCGCGGAACGGCACGCGGATGTCCGGAT
Organism: uncultured Planctomycetales bacterium; assembly: GCA_964396865.1. GTDB lineage: Bacteria > Omnitrophota > Gorgyraeia > Zapsychrales > Fredricksoniimonadaceae > JABDGZ01. The sequence continues at coordinate 2,179 of CAYNGE010000159.1, read as the reverse complement.
GGATCTTGCCGGACACATATACTTTTTGAGAAGCAGGCGAAGAGGTCATTTTACTTGATCGGCGATGCGTTTTCAATATTCTCCCAAGCTTGGGCCAATTTAGGATGCTCGACGGCGATCCTTATTTTCAAAATATGCAATACGGCCAAAAAATCTTTGACTTCCGAGATCAACCCGTTTTGAACGCTAAATATTTTGATAAACTCCTTAAACGTATGGTCGGCCAAATTCTTGACGGATTGGGAATCAACAGCCTTTTGGAGATACCGGATAATTTTTGCAAGCTCCCCATGGGCCAACCATACCCCCTCGCACAATTGACACTTATCAATGACCACTTTTGATCGCAAGTAGGTCAGAGACTGCATTTTTTTGACGCACTGGGGACAGAGCTTACCATCAGAGGCAATGCTTAATTTTTCAGCATCCTTGCCGAATGGGTCAAAATCAAGCCACCTTAGATCATCATCGGCTTTATTTTTAGCCAACATTAATTCATTTCTTTCAAACCACTTGCCCTTGCATTTTAAACATTCATGAATGCTGATCCCTTTTAATTTGGAAACCTTCAATTCCTTCTGACAATCCGGGCATTTCATAAAATTTTCCTCCTTAAAGCACCAATGCGCGCAGCTGTTTCTGTTGGGAGACGCTCATAGGACCGATAATGGCCACATTAAGCCTTTTGGGATCCAAGATCTCCGAGGCTACGCGCTTGATATCGCTTCTGGTGACCGCCTTGATCTTTTTGATGACATCGGGAGCGGTCTTGACCTGATCATGGCTGATAACCCCGCTGCCCATCCAAAGCATATAGTCCATGGTGTCTTCCAAGCCCAACAAAAATTGACCCATATAATATTCCTGGGCACGCTTAAATTCATCCGCCGTGACTCCTTTGGCCGCCACGGAACCCAAGACTTTAAGGGTTAGGTCCAAAGCATCGACGATCTTATTATTGTCGACTCCGGCGCGGACCACAAAACTCCCGGTATCATTCAAACTTTTAATGCCGCTGGAAATTGAGTACGCCAGCCCGCGCTTTTCGCGCAGTTCATTGAATAAACGGCTGGACATGTTCCCTCCTAAAATAATGCTCAATAGCGACAAAACATAATAATCTTTATGATTGGTCTCATATGCCAGAAAGCCTAATGCCAAATGCATCTGCTCGGTTGCTTTGGTGTACATATGAAGGGTTGGTTCCTCCTGCGTTCGGCGCGCCACAATGCACGAAGGCGCCGACGGGCCTGTCAATTTTCCCAATTTCGCGGCGATCAAACCAACCAACTCTTCATGTTTGATCGCCCCGCAAGCGGAGATCACGGTATTAGCCGGGACATAATAAGTTTTTTCGAAATCTCTCAAATTATCGGCGGACATGGCCCCCACCGTCTGCGGAGTACCGGAAAGACTTTGGCCCAAAGGATGATCGGGCCACAAAAGTTCCTCCAGAAGCTCACCTACGTAATACTGCGGCAGGTCATGGTACATTTTGATCTCTTCTAAAATGACCACACGCTCTCTTTCCAGATCTTTCAAAGCGATCTTAGGGAAAAAACAGATGTCCGCCAGCACATCAAAGCTCCGTCTCAAATGAAGGGCCGGGACTTTAGCGTAATAACAGGTTTCTTCCTCAGCGGTAAAAGCATTGAGACTGCCGCCTACTCCCTCAACGAGCTGTTTGATCTCATCACATGAGTATTGAGCACTGCCCTTGAAAGCCATGTGTTCCAGAAAATGGGCCGCCCCTTTATTAGCCTTGGTTTCATAACGGCCGCCGGCCGCGATCCAAACACCGATGGCCGTGCTTTCGCGGTCTTTAAACTCTCTGGTCACGACACGGATCTGATTAGGCAATTGAGTGATTCGGCGCATAAGTTTACTTTAAAGCTTTCAGCAATGAAGAAACATAACGGACACTCGCGGCTACCAGACCGCGATGTCCCCGATTAGCATGGATGGCCTTGACAATGGCGCTGCCGACAATGACCCCGTCGGCCGCGCGGCCGATATCTTTGACCTGCCGCGGGGTTGAAATCCCAAAACCTGCGCATACGGGTTTATCGGTAAAACGTTTGATATGCTTTACATGTTTAACCACCGATTGCGCCACTGCTTTTTGAGTTCCTGTAATTCCGGTCAAAGAGACATAATATACAAAACCGCTAGAAGCTTT
>CAYNGE010000158.1:0-3374 GCA_964396865.1 uncultured Planctomycetales bacterium | reverse complement strand
TATTATCGAGGCGTAATCCTCGATCATCCAAAAGAGATTTTGGCCACCTGCTCAGCATTGCCGGGTCACCCACTATGCTCGGAGCGGCGGATTTGACGTCATTATCCGCGATTCGCACCGGCGCCGGCTTGGTAACAGTGGGAGTCCCTCAAGGGTCCAATTTAACACTTCAAAAAAAGATCTCCAACGTAGTTATGACCTTGCCTTTGGCCCAAACGAGGGCCGGGACTTTTTCCTTTAAAGCTTATAGCCAGCTTAAAAAAATTTGGGACCGGTTTGACGCGATAGCCATAGGTCCCGGTATTGGCCGCAGCCCTGCCGCCGGCCGATTGGCCCGCCAGGTCATTATTCATTGTCCCAAACCGCTGGTCATTGACGCGGATGCCTTATATGCTTTGGCGCATCATACCGATATTTTGCATAAAGCTGCCGGAGAGCGCGTGTTAACACCGCATGCGGGGGAAATGTTCAGATTGACCGGTCATCCCGTCGAAGAAACTCAAGCCGCCCGATCGAAGACTGCCGGTAATTTTGCACGCCGTTACAAATGCGTGTTGCTGCTTAAAGGCCATCGCACAGTGGTGGCTTCTGCTCAGGGAAAAACATATATTAATCATACGGGTAACGTGGGAATGGCCACTGCCGGCAGCGGGGATGTGTTAACCGGGATGATCACGGCTTTTTTAGGGCAGGGGATGGGGCCGTTTGATGCGGCAAAGTACGGGGCATACTATCACGGCAAGGCCGGGGATTCAGCAGCCCGGGCCCGTGGGAAGCTTGGAATGACCGCTTCGGATATCGTTGAGCACATTTCTTATGTTTTTTAAAAAGGCGCAATTTCAAAATTTCATGAGGTTTGGCATCGACGGCGTTGTTATGCCGGTTTTGATCTTTTTATTGGCTTATGAGCCTAACTTTGCCCACGGCTACGTTGATTATTTCGAAAGCGGCATATACCTGTCAGTGATCAACGGCTTATATCATGGGCAATATTTATATAAGGACATCCAGCCTCTTTTTATGTTCGGGCCGCTGCTTTATCTTGAGCCTTATTTCTTGATGCATATTTTTGGAAAAACATTGGCTGTCCTAAGAGGGTATTTTTTAGCTTCCGATATTGCAACGATGTTGGGATTGTACATCATGTGCAAATGCCTTATTAAGAACAGATGGACGGCTAATATCGCGGCATTGTTGATCGTCATGCAAGTACACCATCCATTTTGGAGCTGCAGATGGGGAGGATTGCGATTTTTATTTTCTTATATTTCTCTCGGATGCCTTTTGTGTTCTTATAAATTCCCCAAAGTCAATTTGTCCGTCCTTTATTTTTTAGGCGGCATCTTTGCGGCCATGGCGTTTTGGCATTCTTTTGATATGGGGATGGTATTGCTGCTGCCGACACTCGTTTATTTCCTTTGTTTTTTTTATATCGATCCGGGTCCAAAAAAGTCTTTGCTTTATTATTTAGCGGGCTTTTTTGTCATTTCATCGGCTTTTATTTTTTATTTTTTCATCACCGGGTCGTTTCCGGCGTTCTTTGACGATCTTCTATCAATTTCAAGCTGGGGGGTTTGGTCGCAGCCGGTCAACTGGAAAGCAAGGCCGTTTTTGGAGATAACGTTTCCGGCGATCATTTATGTCACCTCATTTTTATATTCCTTACGTTCGGGCCTATTGTCACGATCTTCCCAAACGCTTCCCTTGTTTGTTATGAGTATTTTTGGGTTCATTTTTTATATTTTTGCATTCCATGCCATAGCCGGGCCTCAATTTACCAACGTGTTTAGCATCGTTATTCTGGTTTCCTTCATGCTATTTGACCGCTTTGACAGGGAGCATCCCCGGAAATTAATGAGATATTTGCAAGGGGCCTTGATCGTTGTGTCCGTCTTTTTTTTCATTTTTTGCAATAAAGAGTATTACACCAATGGAGGGATCGATTATATTTATTATCAGATGCATAAAAAGGGTTTATTCGCGGGTTATTACGGCGCATATCCCGGGCCGATGAGGCGGGTTGATCCGGCTATTGCCGCAATGAAAGGTTCGTTGGTCCCTTCCTGGCAGGCCAAAGAGATCAAACGGATCTTTGATACGGTTTCTTCGTCCCTTAAACCCGGCCAACCTTTGTTTACATATCCGGACCTGTCTTTTTTTAATTTTGTTTGTGACCGGCCGCCTCTGGACGTGTTTTCTGTCAGCGGATTTGCGTATACAAAAAATGCATGGCGTCAGGAATTGATGAAAGATCTGATTGTATTAAAACCAAAATTAATTTTAACAAGGACTTATTATTCGCCTTTAGCCCGTTCGATCGGCAGGGGAGAGTTGATGCCGCAGATCGATGGGTATATTTCAAAGAATTATTTATTATTAGAAAATACGGGGACCGTTTCTATTTATTCACCATTATGTTTAATAAAATCCGTCCATCATTGACGCAAAAAGCCGCTTTAAGGGTCCTTTTTTTAAGTGCGGCAGTTTATGTCTTGTTATTTTATTTATGGTGTTGTTTGAAATATTATGGATTTGCCTATCATGATTTTGATCTGGCCATCCATGATCAAATTATTTGGAATATCCTTCATGGACGGATCTTTAATTCCATCCTGGGGGTTGATTTCTTAGGCAATCACGCGCATTTTATTTCCTTTTTGGCCGCCCCGTTCTATTGGTTTATTCCCCATCCGTTATTCTTGCTTTTTTTACAGACGGTATTCTTGGCTGCTGGGGTTTTCCCTTTATATGGATTAGCCAGGACCTACCTTGAGCCAAAAACGTCCTTGATCATAGGCATCATTTATCTTTTATATCCGGGGCTGGGTTTCACCAATTTATATGAATTCCATCCGACCTGTTTTGCCACTTTTTTCCTTTTATGCGGGGCCTATTATTTCTATAAAGAAAAATTCTTTGGGTTTGTTGTTTTTATGGTTTTATCTCTATTAAGCCAGGAAAATATCGCTTTAATTTTTATGATGTGGGGGATTTACGCGCTGTTTTTAAAACGGAAATTAAAATGGGTGCTGTGGCCCGCAGGCGCAGGGCTTTTTTATTTTCTTCTTTGCGTTTATATCATTTTGCCCGCTTTTAATAAGAATACTTTTAATTTTTTTCATATTTATGGTCCTTTAGGAAGCTCTTTAGGAGGGATCCTTCAAACCTGTTTTTTACATCCTCTTCGTGTCATGGCTGTTTTATTGCGGCCGTATAAAATATATTACCTTCTTGAACTTTTCATTAGCGTGAGCTTCATTCCTTTTTTAAGTCCGCTATCGTTACTACCGGCTTTTTTGGTATTTGTACAGCACTTATTGTCGTCTAGAGTAGGTGAATTTAATTTAAACTATCATTATACGGCAGAATTAATC
>CAYNGE010000157.1:2770-3425 GCA_964396865.1 uncultured Planctomycetales bacterium | reverse complement strand
ATGATTGCGAAGGACATAGGCTGTATTGCCGCTTTCATAGATGGCAGCTTCATCGGGAATGATCCATACCTTGTTAAAGGTGTTAACGGGGATGTCGGTGGCGCCGTATTCTTTATAAGCCCGTTCATAAACCCTATCCCAGAATTTTTTACCCAGGCCATCTTCAGGATAAATCAAGCTTGAAGTGATCTGCTTAAGGAGGTAATCTTGGGCCAAAAGGTCCCGGCCCATTTCGGTTTTGCCGAAATCATCCTTGATAATACGGTCCTTTTCATAGGGAGAAAGGTTGACCCACTGGTCCTCATCGGGGATGGTCAAGGAAGCTAAAAAATATTTGACTAATTTCTTATATTCGTCTTTCTTTTGGTTATCATCTAAAGCTTGATCGCCTTTATGGATCAAAAAATCAAACTGCAGGGCATTGTCCGGATGAATAGTTATGCCTAACAGATGAGCGGGCGTAAATTCAGGGCTTAAATGCACCATCACCCCGGGTGCAGGCATGCTTGGCAACTGATCACCTGCCGGCTGGGCATAGACCGGGGATTTGACAGAAGTAGTAATAAAAGCCGCCAAAATGACTATGGAAATAGTCTTTTGTATTTGTCTAAACATAGTCTTATTAATATTAAGAGTGCACAGGGGCATCTTTCCC
>CAYNGE010000157.1:0-2760 GCA_964396865.1 uncultured Planctomycetales bacterium | reverse complement strand
ATATTATATATAGAAAGACAAGGGCGGGAGATTTCCTTATAAATACAACTATTTTAAGGATAAATAAATTGGATCGGCGTCTTTATATCCGGATGCAGGCTTTTATGTACCGGGCAGCTACGGGCCGCGGTCTCCAACATGGCTCGCTTATCCTGAGGAATTCCGGAAGCCATATGAAAAATGACACTGATGCTGCCAATGCGCCGAACAGGGGTGGAAATCATTTCCTTGCTCACATCAACGCTAGTTCCTTTAAGATCAATATTATGCCGGGCCGCCGCAATGCCCATGACCGTAAGCATACAGGAACCCAACGCCGCGGCCGTCAAATCCGTCGGTGAGAAGGCCTCTCCCTTGCCCATATTATCTTTAGGCGCATCCGTACGGATGATGCTGCCTGATGGCTCATGTGTTAAAGCACAACGCAGCTGACCTTCATAAACAATATTGATCTTAACCATTGCTCCTCCTAACTGGACCCCGCCGCTTTGGCTTACGGCCAGGCGGGGCTATTTAACAATACCTTTTTTAATATAAACAGCCCTGACAAAGCTTCTAAGCCGCGGCAAATGCGAAGCAAAAACCGCCGCTGCTATAACACAAATAAATCCGCCCCATAACAGTGTTTGGCCGGGGCCGATTTTTTCAGCCAAGGCCCCTGACAATAAACTGCCAAAGGGGGAAAGGCCCATAAAAGCCATAGTATAAAAACTCATGACCCTCCCGCGCTTATCTTCTTCAACGACAGTCTGCAAGATGATGTTGCTGGAAGCCATCTGCACCATCATGCCGAATCCGGAAAATAAAAGCACCGGTGTTGCGACCGCTAAAAATGAAGTGCGTGAAAAAATGATGACCCCAAAGCCAAAAAGCGCGGCTGTAGCGGCAATGATCTTACTTAGGCCCAAGACATTTTTGCGGCTGGCCAAGTATATGGCCCCTGCCAGGGCCCCCAAGCCGGAGGCGGCCATCAATAGCCCTAAAGTTTTTGGGCCGCCATGAAAAATATCCCTGGCAAAAACCGGCATTAAAACCTGAACGCCTCCCGCAACTAAGCTAATGACCGAAAGAAGCGTTAAAATAGCGCGGATGGGCATAAAATTAAAAGCATAAGAAAATCCTTCTTTTAATTGGAGCATGACCGAACGCCCGGCATTTCCCGAATATTCCCAACGGGGCATTTTCATCATTATCAAAGAAAGCAGCACGGCTATATAACTTAAAGCATTGACGAGAAAACACAGGCCCTCCCCTGACAGCGCGATGAGTATGCCGCCGATGGACGGGCCTATAAGCCTCGCGGCATTGACCATGGAAGAATTCAAGGCAATGGCATTGCTCAGATCTTCTCTGTCATCGATCATATCCACCGTAAAAGACTGGCGCACCGGAATATCAAAAGCATTCACAGCGCCCAAAAAGAAACTTAAAAAAATGATGTGCCATACGGCAATAGTATGCGTTACAAAAAGCACATAGAGGGCCACGGCCTGCAGCATAGCCATGGATTGCGTGATAAGCAAAAGACGGTGACGGTGATGGCGATCGGCAATGACCCCTGCTAAAGGAGCTAACAGGAAAGTGGCTATCTGACTGGAAAAACCGGCTAACCCCAATAAAAACGCGGAATGGGTCATGCGATAAACCAGCCAGCCCACCGCGATCTGCTGCATCCATGTCCCGACCAGCGAAATGCTCTGCCCGCTAAAAAAAAGACGGTAATTTTTATGGCGCAGGGCACGAAAAATTGATTTTATTTTCATAATTAAAACACAATATCATATCCGCCAATTATGCCAAGAAAAATTTCAACTCATTGGTATGATGCCGCCCTGAAAAATCCTGATCCCATGCCCTTATCTTCCCTTCATCCCATATAATTGAGGCGTTGGGTCAGACTGCCAATATTCTTTAGTTCCAACGTCCATGATGGTCAATTTTCCCTCCCAACCGGCGCCGGTATCCAAAGCCCAAAGATTACATAATTTTAAAGGCTTTGGCGAACCTGAAGATCCTGTGGGCGTGTGGCCCAAATAAATTTCTTTATATTGGCTGATCTGCTGTCCCGGATCAAATGTATTGATCAGACGCGCATGGGCCAACAATTCACGGTCCCAAACTAAAAAATACAAATCTTGGGTCTCAATCGGTTTGTTCGGGTCAAAACCGCCATGCACAAAGATCTTATCTTCTAAAACAATCCATGGTTTTGCATTTTTCAAAAACTCCATATGCGCTTGAGGCATCGGGCCTCCATCGTAAGAGCGTATCGTGTTTTGACCTCCCTGCGAGGTCCAAATTTCCGGCGCCTCGCCCCGTAATGCCCAATCCAATGCCCACAGATCATGGTTCCCAATGATATAATCGCATTGCTTGACCTTTAGCATCTCCTCGATGCATTGCTTAACATCAGGATATCCGTCACACACATCGCCCAGAAAGATCACGCGATCCTTATCACGTTCGAATCCCGAGCGTTTGAAACACTGTAGGAGCGCCTTATATGCGCCGTGGATATCGCCCATCACAAAAGTCTTCATAAATCCCTTGTCATTGTCTTTCCTGATCATTCACCAAACTTATAATGCTTCCTTACCGCTTTTTTAACCTGCCAGGTACAGCTTAATCCTTGCGGGAATGTCACCAGATCGCCCTTGCCGAATGAAACCGTCTCATAAGGCGTCTTGACCGTGACCTCGCCTTCTAAAAAATAACACACTTCTTTTTCATCGTAATTCCAGTCGAACGTGGAAACTTCCT
>CAYNGE010000156.1:0-3475 GCA_964396865.1 uncultured Planctomycetales bacterium | reverse complement strand
ATGATCATTTTAAGAGCGTCATGTGCCGTATGCACACCGCCGGTGGCGGCCAAACTGCATTTCACATGTCCGTAGAGAATGGCTACCCAGCGCATCGGAAGCCTCATCGCATGAGGCGTGCTTAAGTGTAAAGTTGGGGCGACCTCAAGGTTTTCCAGATCAATATCCGGCTGATAAAACCGGTTGAACAACACCAGAGCATTGACCCCCGCCTCATCCAAACGTTTGGCCATATTGGCCATATTACTAAAAAACGGCCCCAGTTTTACGGCGACCGGAATGCTGACTGTTTTTTTGACTGAGTGAACGATCTCTAAATAGATCTTCTCGATCGCTTCACTGTCCTGATTGAAGTCCGTGGGGATCATATAAATATTCAATTCCAAAGCGTCGGCGCCCGCTTCTTGAATATACCGGGCATATTTAGTCCACCCGCCCAAAGAACAGCCGTTTAAACTGCCGATGACCGGAACACGAACGGACTTTTTAAGTTTGGCGATGTGGGTCAAATATTCTTCGGGACCGACGAGAAAACTCTCCGGTTGCGGAAAATACGTCAAACTTTCCGCGAAACTTTCCGTCCCGCGGGTCAAATGACTTTCCAGAGAAAGGCTTTCCTGGATGATCTGTTCTTCGAATAATGAAAAACAGACAATGGCAGAGACCCCCGCGTCTTGCAGTTGACGGCAAACATCCAAATTGCTCGAAACGGGTGATGCGGAAGCGACCAACGGATTGGATAAATTTAAACCCATGTATTTAGTTGTTAGGTCCATAGATCTTTGATCCTTATGCTTTTTGTTGTTCGGGTTTCCATTCGGCAGCCATCGATTTATATATTTTCCAGCGTTTGTCCACATCTCCCTGGGCCAGATCAAGCAAACGTTTGGCCTCTTCGGGATTGCTTTTAACCAGCATGGTGAAACGATTTTGCCGATAAACAAATTCCTTTAACGGTATGCTGGGGTCCGCGCAGTCTAATTGCAGAGGGTTCTTTCCCTCCAAAACGAGCGACGGGTTATAACGCAATAACGGCCAATAACCCGCCATCACCGCGCTTTTCTGGTCCTGAAAACCGTTGATCATGTCGATGCCGTGAGCGATGCAATGACTGTAAGCGATGATCAATGACGGGCCATCATAACTTTCTGCTTCAAGGAACGTGCGCAGGGTGTGTTCATCCTTGGCACCCATCGCGACCATTCCCACGTAAACATACCCGTAGGTCATGATCATCCGGGCCAGATCTTTCTTGGCCCAACCCTTGCCCGCGGAAGCGAATTTAGCCACGGCGCCCCGGGGCGTTGACTTGGAAGCCTGCCCGCCGGTGTTGGAATAAACTTCTGTATCCAAAACCAGGACATTCACATTGCGGCCTGAAGATAAAACATGGTCCAGTCCTCCAAACCCGATATCATAGGCCCACCCATCTCCTCCTATGACCCATACGCTCTTTTTAACAAGCATGTCCGCGATACTCAAAAGCTGCCGGGCATCTATGGATTTGATCCCTTTTAATTTTTCTTTAAGCGCTGCCACGCGCTGGCGTTGCTCGAAAATATCAGCTTCTTCTAACTGCTTGGCATTAACGATCCCGTCGGCTAAATCCCCGCCTATTTGCGAGGACAATTTAATGCAAAGCTCAACGGCATGTTCTTTTTGTTTATCAACGGCTAGGCGCATGCCAAGGCCGAATTCCGCGTTGTCCTCAAACAAAGAGTTTGACCACGCCGGACCGCGCCCTTCTTTATTCTTGGTATAAGGGGTCGTAGGCAGATTGCCCCCATAAATGGAAGAACATCCTGTCGCGTTAGCCACGAGCATACGGTCCCCAAAAAGCTGGGTAGCTAATTTAATATACGGGGTCTCTCCGCAGCCTGTGCATGCTCCTGAAAACTCAAAGAGAGGCTCTAAAACCTGGGAAGAACGCACCGTGCTCTTTTTGACCAGACGACGGTCGATCTCCGGAAGATCAAGAAAAAAGTCCCAATTGATCTTCTCTTGCTCACGGATGGGGCGCTGAGGAGCCATATTGATGGCTTTTAATTTCGTTTCTGTCTTGTTCTTGACAGGACAAACATCAACGCATAAACCGCACCCCGTACAATCTTCGGGCGCCACCTGCAGGGTATATTTAAACTCTTTCCACTGTATATCGCGCGCCTGCGTTGATTTAAATGCCGCCGGGGCCCCGGTTAAAAAGGACGGCTCATAAACTTTAAAACGGATGACCGCGTGAGGGCAAACCATCGAACATTTGCCGCATTGGATACAAATACTTTCATCCCACACGGGAATTTCCTGGGCGATATTGCGCTTTTCCCATTTGGCCGTACCGACGGGAAATGTGCCGTCGATGGGCATTTGGCTGACCCGCAGAGAATCTCCCTGATAAGCCAGCATAGGTGCTATCACGTTCCTGACGAAATCAGGGGCCTGGGGAGGAATGGCCATTTGACGGGAATGTTTGCTCGTGACCTTAAGAGGATATTTAACTTCCTGCAAATGAGCGATGGATTGGTCAACCGCGTGAAAATTCATCGCGACGATATGCTCACCCTTTTTGCCATAAGTTTTCTTAATAAAATCTTTAATGGACTTGATGGCCTCCTCCGTTGGCAGGACCCCGGAAATGGCGAAGAAACACGTCTGCATGATCGTATTGATGCGCCCGCCCATTTTAGATTCACGGGCCACTTTATAAGCATCGATCACATAAAACTTTAATTTCTTATCGATGATGGTCTTTTGTACTTCCTTGGGAAGCTCGTCCCAAATCTGATCGTGGGTAAAGGGAGCATTGAGCAAAAACACGCCGCCCTCCTGTACTTTTTCCAACAGATCATATTTCTCCAAGAATTCAAATTGGTGGCATCCTACAAAATTAGCCTGGGTAACCAAAAAGGGCAAATGAATGGGCTTAGGCCCGAACCTAAGATGCGACACTGTCTGGGAGCCGGATTTCTTGGAATCATACACAAAATAACCCTGAACAAAAAGTTCGGTATTCTCCCCGATGATCTTGATCGTATTTTTATTAGCACCCACCGTACCGTCAGCGCCAAGCCCATAAAAAATGGCCTTGACCCCATCGGCGGGTTCAATGATATAGTTAGGATCATAATCAAGGCTGGTCAGACTTACATCGTCATTAATACCGATAGTGAAACTATTCTTGGGTTTGGATTTTTTTAATTCGTCATAAATGCCCTTGACCATGGCAGGGGTAAATTCTTTGGAAGATAAACCATAACGCCCGCCGATAAGTTTAGGCGTTGTTTTAAAATGCCCGGCGGAAAGATTTTCAAAAAGGCCGGCCGCCACGTCCCTGTAAAGAGGTTCTCCGCCGCTGCCGGGTTCTTTGGTGCGGTCTAAGACCGCGATGGCGGAAACGCTCTGAGGCAGGCTCTTGATAAAACCCTTTGTGTCAAACGGCCTATAGAGACGGACTTTAAGCACTCCCACTTTTTGACCG
>CAYNGE010000155.1:0-3478 GCA_964396865.1 uncultured Planctomycetales bacterium | reverse complement strand
TTAAGCTCCGGCGCTTTCGGCCGTGCCGCTATTCCTTCAGGGGCATCTACAGGTGAGCATGAAGCCATTGAACTGCGTGACGGGGATAAAAGCAGGTTTAATGGCAAGGGGGTATTAAAAGCGGTTTACAATGTCAATACCACCATTGCCAAAGCCATTTGCGGGAAACCCGCGGATTTCAAGGCTATTGATAAGCTGGTCATTGGGTTAGATGGGACCGAAAATAAAGGAAAATTAGGGGCCAATGCGATTTTGGGGGTGTCATTGAGCGTTGCTAAGGCTGCGGCCAATGAAAAAGGGGAGCCCCTCTATAGATATATCGGAGGCACTAAGGCCTGCACCTTGCCCGTGCCGATGATGAATATCATCAACGGCGGGATGCACGCGGATAATAATCTGGACATCCAGGAATTTATGATACAGCCCAGCGGCGCGCCGAGCTTTTCCAAGGCGTTGCAGTGGTCATGTGAAGTTTTTCATACGTTAAAAAGTATTTTGCATGATAAGAATTTAGCCACGTCTGTCGGTGATGAAGGCGGGTTCGCTCCTAATTTAGGCAGCAATGAAGAGGGCCTGGAGATCATTATACAGGCCATTGAAAAAGCCGGCTACAAACCCGGCAAAGATATTTTTATCGCCTTGGATCCGGCAGCCACCTCATTTTATGACAACGGTCAATATGATTACGACGGCAAGAAAGTTTCTTCGGCGGATATGATCGAAGCCTATGCCGGATTGATCGCCCGTTATCCGGTGGCTTCCATTGAAGATGGTTTGGCGGAAGATGACTGGTCGGGCTTTGCGGCCATGACAAAGCGTTTGGGAGAAAAGATCCAAATAGTCGGCGACGATATATTCGTTACCAATGTCAAGCGTCTGGCGCGCGGCATCCGGGAGAAGACCGCTAATGCGATCTTAATCAAGGTCAATCAGATCGGCTCCTTGTCTGAAACTTTGGATGCCATTAATTTAGCCAAGAAGAACAAATTTCATTCGGTCATGTCGCACCGCTCCGGTGAGACTGAGGACGTGACCATAGCGCATCTGGCGGTGGCGACGAATATCGGCCAGATCAAGACAGGGTCTCTGTCCCGTACCGACCGCATTGCCAAATATAATGAACTGCTGCGCATTGAGGAACAATTAGGGAAAAAGGCCGTTTATGCCGGCCAAAATTGGCCCAAGATTTATTAAATTCGTTGTCATGTTAAAAAATGCTCTCTTTTTGTTTATTGTAACAGTTGTTATACTTGCGGTTTTTTTGCCGTCCTATACGACGATGCAGGACTTAAAGCGGAAAAATCGTGAATATGCCCAGAAGATCTTGGAACTGGAAGCTAAGAACAAAAAGTTTGAAGAAGAAAAGCGCCTGTTGCAAACCGATCCGGATTATGTGGAAAAAGTAGGGCGCGAAACAATGGGTTTGATCCGTCCGGGCGAGACAGTTTATAACATCGTCCCGGCGCGGCAGAAGTAGGGAAAAGTTATCGCGGGGTGGAGCAGCCCGGTAGCTCGCCAGGCTCAATTATGGGCGTCCAGTTAAGAAATTAACTGGCAGATAACCTGTCAAATTCGGGGAAACCTGCAAAGGCAATCCCGAGCCAAGCCTAAGAGAAATCTTAGGAAGGTGTAGAGACTAGATGGCAGGCATCCGAACCTTGGCAACGAGGAGGATGAAGGTATAGTCCAGACCACAAATCTCGTCGTAAGACGGGAGCGGCGAAAGCCGTAGATGGTACGCATAACCTGGAGGTCATAGGTTCAAATCCTGTCCCCGCAACCAAATTAAAAAGGTCACCCTTTTAGGGTGGCCTTTTTAATTTGTTAAGAGAAACAGGATTTGAAAGGAGCCCTGTTTATAAAATGCGACCTTATGGGAGCATTTTATAGGGCGGGTGGCCGACCGGAGTCCTGCGTAAGCAGGACGGAGGCGCCAAATCCTGTCCCCGCAACCAATTAAAAAGCACTCAGTCGAAAGATTGGGTGCTTTTTAATTTGTGTTTATAATTGACTTTATAAAATAAATGTGCAAAATTAACAAAAGAAGCCCAATGACTGCGCCATCCCTGCCGCTTCTAATTAATCATTCTATTTTTACAACAGTTTATGGACACCAAACTCAAATCGGATATAGCTGAATCAGCTGTGAGCACGGAATTATTGAGCAGAGGCCTTAGTGTTTTAAAGCCTCTGGGGGATAGATTACCCTATGATATTGCGGTTGATGCTAATGGCAAACTAATCCGTATTCAAGTTAAACATGCTTGGTATAACAAAAAAGACAAGGCTCATGTAGTCGATGTGCGTCGTACAAAAACGAATAGACGACATATGGTTCGTAAGAAATATGATAATAATGATTTTGATTTTGCGGTAGTATTTATTGGAGAGAAGCGGATATTTTATGTTATTCCGTCTGCAGTCTTTAATGGTTTCGCAAGTTCGATTTCCTTTGTTGAAGATCACAAACGACAAAGACCTCCAGCGTCTGATCAGTACAGAGAAAATTGGCAACTCATTAAATCATTCTAAACCCTGAGGCCATAGGCTCAAATCCTCCTCCCCGCAACCACTGGAAAGCACTCGGCAGTAATGTCGGGTGCTTTTTAATTGTAACAATGTTCGCGAATGAATATAATCATTAACAGAAAGTAAAGTGCGGTTTTCCCATAATGTCTGATCAATGCCCATTTAAACTGATCCTATGACAAAACAGGCCCGATTACGATCTTCCTTAAAGCCCAAAAAGAATAAGAAATGCATCATCTGCGGTAAGCCGGTTGTATCGCCTAATTCAGACCATTGTCGGCGTTGTGCCCGATTCGCCCGTTGTATGGATCAGCGGGGCATTCATGCGGTTGCGGTCAAGAACATCTGGGCACATGTGAAACGTTATGGGTTTGTTTGTCAGTACACTAAGAGACCGCTTGATATGACCAACCCCCAAAGCCCGTTTTATTTTGTTTTTGATCATATGATCCCTGGGGATGAAACGTCAGTGGTCTTGACCTTCGCGCTTTATAATGAAATGAAGTCTGATTTGACACAAAAGGAATTCCGTTATTGGGCCCGCCAAATTAACAACTCCTTGCGTTTTGGGACTAAGATCAGAAAAATGAAACTTACTCATTGGGTCAGATTGAATAAAAGGGTCAGTTAAGCGTGTTCAGGCATTCCCTCGTAAACTTATAATTATTTCGGAAGATCGATCGTAAAGACGCACCCCTTACTGGGAATGTTTTGCACGGTAAGCGTGCCCTTATTTAATTCAATGACCTTGCGGCTAAGCGAAAGGCCCAAACCCATTCCGGTCTTATCCTTTCCTATTTGAGTGAAGGAAGTAAAGAGTTCTTTTATTTTTTCATCCGGGAGCCCGCCGCATTCGTCTTCTACTTCGATCAAGATACGCCCTTCCGATTCTTTACCCCTCGGGTGGGGGTTGGGGGGGGGGGGGGGTGGGGGGGGGGGGGGGGGGGGG
>CAYNGE010000154.1:0-3512 GCA_964396865.1 uncultured Planctomycetales bacterium | reverse complement strand
TCGTCGGTATTATTGCCGATACCGCCCGTTATTATCATTTTAAAGACTTCCAGGAAGTGCGCACGGACGATCTAAGGAACAAAAAGAAGATGATCTTTTCTCCCGGTCAATTGGACTATTTTGGCGAGGATAGGCCTAAAAACCCGGGCCCAAAATCCAACGGCAAGCTCATCCATATCATTTTCGATAACGGTAAGGCCACCTTCAAAGAAGAATAACTTTCCTGCCCTCGATCTTCAAACAGCCTCGGGCAAAAAGATCGATGGCTTTCGGGTATATGCGGTGTTCCGCTTTGTGGATCTTTTGCTCGAGACTCTCCAACGTGTCTTGGGGTTTAACACGTACGGGCTCCTGCAAAATGACCGGCCCTTCATCCATTCCATCAATGACAAAATGCACGGTTGGGCCGGTGACTTTTGCTCCATGGTCAAAGGCGTCCCTGATGCCATGCAGGCCCCTAAAGGCGGGAAGCAGGGATGGATGGATGTTAAGGATCTTATCCGGGTATTGCCGGATAAAATAACTGCTGACTAAGCGCATAAAACCGGCCAAAACAACAAAATCTATTTTGAATTCCTGTAAACGCGCTATGACCGCACGGTCAAAGGATTCCCGGTCGCTGAAATCTTTAGGGTTGATGTACACGGCGGGGATCTTGGCCCGATGGGCGCGCTTAAGGGCATAAGCGTCTTTCTTATCGGAAATAACCACTTTTAGGTCTGCTTGGATCTGCCCGCTTTTGACCGCCTTAATAATGGCCTGCAAATTACCGCCATGACCTGATGCCAACACCGCGAAATTCATAGGATTTCACCCTCCCCTGTCCCCTCCCATCAAGGGAGGGGAATTTTATCGGCGGGTTTAAATTTTAATAAACCGGCCAATCCCACGATCATAAATATACCACCAGCAGTGATCAAAATCCAAAGGAGCTCGATATACTGGGATAAAAAGGAGCTTATCTGCATGGCCACCCAAAATGACAAATAAATGACAAACTCCAAGGCCGCGAAAACTTTTCCGGACATATCCATATTACAAACCTTGTTGATGACGGTGGTGGAAGCGATCATCGCAGGCCCAATGACAAAACCCAATACAAAAGATAATCCCATGGCCAAAAGACGATTATGGGTTGACCCGACCATGGCGGCAAATATGACCACCATTCCTCCTCCTAGTATGAGCGACCAAAAAATAGCTTTAAAAGCAGAGATCTTTGTTCCCCATCTTCCGTAAGATAAGCTTCCAAGGAACAGCCCTATCACTAACGCTACCGCAAGAAAGCCCAAATCCTTGGTAACGCTATTAAAAGCCTGTTGAATAAAAACGATAATGACCACGTAAATCGCCCCAAGCGCGGCCGAAAGAATTGTTATCATCCAAAAAACAAATCCAATTTCTCTTTGGGAACGGATATAACGAATACCATCGATAATTTCACGCCAAACGCTTTTTTCAGTCTGCAAGATCTGTTTAGTGCCGGCGATGATCTCTTCTTTGTTCGGCAATCTGCGGCGTAATGTAGCGATTGAAAAAACCAGCGCTCCGGAAAGAAAATAACCCATGCTTCCCCAGCAAAATCCCCCAAAAGATCCGGTATGATCAACGATCAATGCTCCCAATAATATCCCCACTCCGGCGATCATGCCGGTGGTGGCAGACAAGGAATTGGCAATAAGCAAATCCTCCTCATGGACTATTTCCGGAATAAAAGACATCTTAGCCGGCACATAAAAACGGCTCAAAGAAAAAATGATGAACACAACCGCATACATTGGCCAAATGTCAGGCAAATGTATCAGATAAAAAGCCGCAAGTAATACCAATACGCACCGTATAAAATCACAAACAAAGAGGGTCCTGCGCCTGTCCCAACGGTCGATATAAACACCTGAGACCGGCCCGACGATAAATACCGGAATAATGGTAAAAGTAATCAAATTGGTCATTTCCATCACAGATCCCGGATGGCGTATAGCTACTAAACCCACCAAGGCCATTTGATAGATCCTATCGCCCAACTGTGAGAACAACTGGGCAAACCAGAAACGGAAAAAACCCCTGCTTTGTTTATTACGGATAAACTGCCACATAATTTTTAACGGCCTTGTATCGCGGTTAAATGCCTGTATCCAAAATCCCTCTGAAAACCATTTATTACTTTCATTCCCAATAATTTTTCATAAGCTGCCCTGGCCGCAGGCCAGTTCCCGCCGGCTTCATACAATGATCCTAAATTAAACCAAACATCGCTTTGATCGGGATTTAAGCGGGCGCTTTTGATAAAAGCATCAATGGCTTGTTTGTTCTGCCCGATTTTAGCATAATAAATCCCTAAAGTCATCCATCCTTTGGCATCAAAAGTCTTTCCCTGACGCATTTGTTGAAGGATATGTGTCATGGTCAACTTTTCCTGCCTTTCGACCATGGCCCTGTCCTTACCCGGATCCAGCACGACATATTGGGCCAACCCTTCGATCCATTTGCCCTGCTGACATAATGCGGTGCCAAGGCTGATATGATAAACCGGATTTAAAGGCTATGCCATGACCGCCGCTTTAAAATGCCGCTCGGCGCCCGGAATGTCATTCCTGTAAACGCACCATAGGCCCATCGCCCCCTGGATGCGGGGATTATTCGGTTCGAAAGCCAACGAACGCCGGAGCATGCCGGGCTCGCTGGAAGCATAAATACTCTGCTCGATGCTGGTTAACAACAAAAACGCCAAAAAACTACCGGCTAAAAATTTTAACAATGACGGCTTGATAAAAGCCTGTTTGGTATTGAGTTCATAGCACGCTTGGAAGATCATCACCATGCCTATAAAAACCGGAATAGAGGCCAAATATAAAAAATGCTCGGCCGTGGACACCCAGCCGGTGCCTGCCCCGATGCCCGTGATCAACTGTGAAACAGGCAAAAGTTCAAGCGCAAACCAACCCATCAAAAACATCACAAAGGGCTTTATCTTTTTATGCCAGCGATACAAAAGGGCCAACCCGATCGTCCAGAAAAGTAAGGCCGCCACTGCGGGCGGATAGGTCAAAGACGGGAAAAACGGCAAACAGCGATCAAAATGCAAATCTACCGGCAACACAAACAAACGCAAATCCGTTATCACCGAACGTAAAAATGTGACAAAAGCCAGCAGCAGCATATAAGGGTCCTGAGTATGATACACTTTGGTAATTCCAAAATGATGGCGCAAAAGCACGTAAGCCGCGATCACTCCTAAAAAAGGCCACAGGTCTTTTAATCCTTTTGACCATGTCTTTGTATGATCACAGGCAAGATAAATAGCCAGAACGCACGGCAGGACCCCGGTGGATTCTTTAGATAATAATCCTAAAAAGAATGCGATCAAAGACGCTGCCAAATAAAACCAGCGACGGTGTTTATAGTATTCCAAAAACAGGACGAATGTGCTTAATACAAAAAACGCGCTCAAAAGGATTGCGCGCCCGGAGATATTGCACACGGCCTCCCAGTGGATCGGGTGAAGAACAAAC